>NZ_CCBH010000012.1:0-2506 GCF_001368935.1 Novosphingobium sp. KN65.2 | reverse complement strand
TGAGAACGGCGGTGCAAAATTAGACCACGGTGGCGGCGGCGAAGTGCTGCTGCGGGCGGCGTAAAAGTCGTCCACTTTGCCTTCTTTGCGCGAGCAGGGAGGGCGTGGAGATATATACCGTGGATCTTTACCTGAAGGTGCGTCTTGCTTGCGCGGGCGGCATGAGCCAGCGTGAGGCGGCGAAGCATTTCAACGTATCGCGCGACACGGTCCGCAAGATGCTGTCGTATTCGGAGCCCCCCGGTTACCGCCGGACGGCGGCGGTGCGGCGGCCCAAGCTGGAAGCGTTCGTTCCGATCATCGATGCATGGCTTGATGGTGACCGTCAGGTTCCGCGCAAGCAGCGTCATACGGCGAAGCGGGTATTTGACCGCCTTCGCGAAGAGCACGGTTTCACCGGCGGCTACACGATCATCAAGGATTACATCCGACAGCGCGAGCAGCGCAGCCGGGAGATGTTCGTGCCGCTGGCGCATGCGCCCGGCCATGCCCAGGCAGATTTTGGTGAGGCCATGGTCGAGATCGGCGGTGTTGTGCAGAAGGCGCATTTCTTCGTGCTCGATCTACCGCACAGCGACGCCTGCTACGTGCGCGCCTATCCCGCTGCCGTTGCCGAGGCATGGATGGACGGCCACGTGCACGCCTTCGCGTTTTTCGGCGCGGTGCCGCTGTCGATCGTCTACGATAACGACCGCTGCCTGGTCTCGAAGATCCTGCCCGACGGCACGAGGCAGCGCGCCCGGCTGTTCAGCGGCTTCCTGTCGCATTACCTGATCCGCGATCGTTACGGCCGTCCCGGCAGGGGGAACGACAAAGGCAGTGTTGAAGGGCTGGTCGGTTATGCTCGCCGCAACTTCATGGTGCCGATCCCCCGGTTCGCGACGTGGGAGGCGTTCAACCTGTGGCTCGAGGAGCAATGCCGCAAGCGTCAGAACGACCGGCTGCGGGGCGAGAGCGAGACGATCGGCGAGAGGCTGAAGCGCGATCTGGCGGCGATGCAGGAACTGCCGGCTGCCCCGTTCGAGGCTTGTGACCAGACCAGCGGCCAGGTCTCGTCGCAGGCGCTGGTGCGTTACCGGACCAATGATTACTCGGTGCCGGTGCGCTTCGGCCATCAGGAGGTATGGATCCGGGGCTATGTCGGCGAGGTGGTGATCGGCTGCCGGGGCGAGGTCATTGCCCGTCATGTGCGCAGCTACGAGCGCGAGGACGTGATCTTCGATCCCATCCATTACCTTCCCCTGATCGAACAGAAGATCAATGCGCTCGATCAGGCAGCGCCCCTGCAAGGCTGGCACCTGCCCGAAGCGTTTGCAACGCTGCGCCGCCTCATGGAAGCTCGTATGGGCAAGCATGGTCGGCGCGAGTATGTGCAGGTGCTGCGTCTGCTGGAGAGCTTCACGCTTGCCGATCTGCATGCGGCCGTAAAGCAGGCTCTCGATATCGGGGCGATCGGCTTTGATGCCGTGAAGCATCTCCTGCTGTGCCGGGTGGAGCGCCGACCACCCCGATTGGACATGGCGATCTATCCCTATCTGCCCAGAGCCAGGGTGGAGACGACATCGGCGCGCTCCTACATGCAGTTGCTCTCGGGCGATGCGAAGGATGCGGCATGAGCAGTCCGTCCCCCGAGCTGTTACTGGCCAGCCACCTCAAGACGCTCAAGCTACCAACCTTCCTGCGCGAGCATGACAAGCTGGCCCGGCGATGCGCGGCCGAGGGCGCAGATCACGTCCGCTACCTTGCCCGGCTTGTCGAACTGGAGCTGATCGACCGGGAACGCCGGATGGTCGAGCGCCGGATCAAGGCTGCGAAGTTCCCGGCCGCCAAGAGCCTCGACAGCTTCGACTTTGCCGCGATCCCCAAGCTCAACAAGATGCAGGTGCTGGAACTGGCACGCTGCGACTGGATCAACCGCCGCGAGAACGTCATAGCCCTTGGTCCCTCGGGAACCGGCAAGACCCATGTGGCGATCGGCCTCGGCCTTGCCGCCTGCCAGAAGGGCCTGACGGTCGGCTTCACCACCGCGTCCGCGCTGGTCAGCGCGATGATGGAGGCACGCGACGAACGCCGCCTTCTGCGCCTCCACAAGCAAATGGCCGGATACAAGCTCCTCATCATCGATGAACTGGGGTTCGTGCCGCTCTCGAAAACCGGCGCGGAACTGCTGTTCGAGCTGATCTCGCAGCGTTACGAGCGCGGCTCGACGCTGATCACCAGCAACTTGCCGTTCGACGAGTGGACCGAAACGTTCGGCTCCGAGCGCCTGACAGGCGCGCTCCTCGACCGGCTTACCCACCACGTCTCCATACTCGAGATGAACGGAGAGAGCTATCGTCTGGCCCAAAGCCAGGCGCGCAAGGCACGCTCCAACCCCTGACAGAAAAGACCATCCGTGTGTTGGCGACCCCCACTCGGGCTACGCCCTCGCGGCGCTCGCCAGCACACGGATCACCCGGCCTGATTTTGCGCCGCCCAATGGCCGACTTTTACTCCGCCGTTGACA
>NZ_CCBH010000011.1:0-1790 GCF_001368935.1 Novosphingobium sp. KN65.2 | reverse complement strand
TTCGGTGCGGACCCTGCGATAATCGTAGACTTCCACGCTGCTGCGATTGCGTTCCCAGGTGGCCCTGACGAACGGTGCGAAGCTGGCGATGCGCAGGGATCGGAAGGTCGCGCCAAGGCTGGCGCGGTAGCTGCGGTCCGAACGCCTGGCTGGATAGAGCAGGATCCTGCGATCCGCCTTCAGTCCACCTGTTCCCAGCGTCGCCACGAGAGTGACCGATCCCAGTTCGTGATAGGCAAAGACCGAGGTTCGCCAGCCCCATGTCGCATAGCCCGGATCGCGCGTGGCCTGACGGTCGATGCCAACGGTCAGGCCCGCGCCCGACCGGTTCGACAGGGCGCGCTCGTAGCTCACCGAGGCCGAATAGCTCTCGCCATCGAGCAGGGCACTGCGGCGATTGTCGATGAAGGCCATGCTTGCCACGGCGCGCAGCTGCGCCTTGCGGCCCAGGGGATGCAGGTAGGTCAATCCGGCTGTTGCCGCGCGCGAATAGGGTTGCCCGCCATAGAACCGCAGAAGCCCCCCACCCTCCAGCGCAAGACGGTCCGCACCGAGCCGCAGTTCGGGTCCGACCGTTGCCGCCACGGCAATGTCGTTGAAATCGCTGGAGCGATAGAGATCGGCAGAACCGGAAATCTTCCCGAGCAGGTTGACCGTGGAGCTGAGCCGCAAGCGGGCATAGGCCTGACCGCGCAAGGCCAGCCCGAGGCCGGAACGCTGACGCGCATCCTCGTCGAGGACGAAATCCCCGATGACGGTGCCCAGCGTGGATGACCGGGTGGCGCGATTGATGTTGCTGTCCGGGGCAAGCGCGAGGTCGAGACTTGCGCCAACCGGCTTCTGCGCGCGGAGCGCCGCGGAATAGCGGTCCACGAACCGGGCGACTTCGGGAGGCAGGTCGCCGGCCTGCACTTCGCGCAGGGCCCGCCGCGCTCCGGCTTCGTCGCCCATCAGGTCCAGCACACGGGCCAGTTCGAGGCGTACCCGCTGGGCCCCGGGCTGCTCGTCGAGAATTTGCCGAAGCAACAAGGCCGCCTGCGTATAACGGCGCTGACGGACACAAAGCATGGCCAATCGAAAGCGGGCTTCGCTGCGCACATTGAGCGAGGGATCGGCGGTCAGCGCCCGCAATGCGGTCTCTGCCACGTCTGTCCTGCCTTGCTCGAGCGCCCGGTTCGCAAAGGCCAGCAATTCCGCGGCACTCAGCCGGGCGGACTGGTCGCTGCCGCCGCGATCTTGCGCGGTTTGCGCGCTTGCAGGCACAGGCAGCGCTGCCAGAGCCAGGGCCAGGGCCAGGGCCAGGGCCAGGGCCAGGGCCAGGGCCAGGGCAATACCGGCGATCGCAAGCTCACCCAAGGGCCTGCCGCAACGAAGCACTTTCCTCCTCCTGTCTCGGTCGCGTGGCGGCACAGGGCAGCGGCCACATCACTTTTCTCCGATCATGATGCCGAACATCGCGCCCTGTTTGCCTTCCAGGAGATACGGGGCCTGCCAGCGCGCCATCACTTCGGCCGCCTGGGGCCCGTTGAATGCCCCTTCGAACCATGACGGCTCGCCCGGCAGGCCCGGGACGTCGAAGCTGCCCGAGAACGTCGTGCTGCCTTTGGCAAAGCTGGTGTCCTTGAAGGCATAGGTTCCGAGATCGATGGACAGGTCCCAACCGTCCGAAAGAAGCGGGTACATCGAGCCGGTCAGCGTACCGCTGCCGAAATCGAAATCGAGCGCCGCCGTGCCGCCGACGTAGTTTCCGTCCGCCGTCCGGCCGATCACGTCCCCGCCATAACTGGCGG
>NZ_CCBH010000010.1:0-931 GCF_001368935.1 Novosphingobium sp. KN65.2 | reverse complement strand
AGAGCCCGATCCGAAAGTAGTTGAGCAATGCCAGTATGTTATGATTCACACCGTCCTGCGAGAGATGGAGTGATCAATGGCATGGACTGGCATTGCTCGAGAAGAGCATAGCCGCAAAGGGCTGCGGTATCCAAGCGACATGACGGACAGGGAGTGGCTGCTGCTGGCGCCCTTCATTCCCCCGGCGAAGCAAGGCGGTCGCCGTCGCAGCACAGATATGCGCGAAGTGGCCAACGCGCTGTTGTATCTGGCCTCGGCCGGATGTGCCTGGCGCCTGCTACCCAAGTGCTTTCCGCCGGTCTCGACGGTTCGGCGCTACTTTTACGCCTGGCGCAACGCGGGGCTGTTCGAGGTCATGAACACGCTGCTGGTCATGAACCTTCGAGAGATCGAGGGGCGAGAAGCCTCGCCGAGCGCCGGTGTGATCGATAGCCAAAGCGTGAAAACGACCGAGAGCGGCGGCCCCTGCGGGTATGACGCGGGCAAGAAGGTCAAGGGCCGCAAGCGTCATATACTGACCGATACCTGCGGTTTTCTGATCTCAATCCTTGTCCACACCGCCGATATTCAGGATCGTGATGGCGCCGTCGATGTGATCAAAGGCGTACGCCAGCGCTTCCCCTGGCTGCGCCATATCTTCGCCGATGGCGGTTACGCTGGTGACAAGCTCAGGAAAGCCATCGCCAACACAGGAAATTGGACGATCGAAATCATCAAGCGTTCCGATCAGGCCAAAGGCTTCGAAGTCCTGCCTCGCCGCTGGGTCGTCGAGCGTACATTCGCGTGGCTGGGCCGGTGCCGCCGTCTGGCAAAGGACTGGGAGGCCACCATCGCCTCTTCGACAGCATGGGCCACGATCGCATCCATCCGCATGCTCATCCGACGAACCGCAAGGTATTGCTACGCTTGAGGAACTTTTGAATCGGGCTCT
>NZ_CCBH010000009.1:0-1348 GCF_001368935.1 Novosphingobium sp. KN65.2 | reverse complement strand
GATTACGCAATGCCGCCCGGGCTCATGCGAGCAACTTCATGAAATTGCGTTTGCGGCCATGGCGCTGCCTGACGGCAATGACATATTCGCCATGTTCGGCACTGCTTTGCAGCGTGCTCATCCGCCCAATCAATGTTGCGGCCTGTTGATATGCATGCTTGTCACCTGAACTCACGAGTTCCTCGACATGCTCTGCATAGACGGCAAGCGCCTGCTGCGGGTGCGTCCCCTCACTTACCAAGGCGAGGGTTTCCTTGACGCCTCGTGATGCACCATGGCCGCACACGATCGTCCAGGCTGCCTCGAACATGCCCTCCTCGATCATGATGCGAACCAGGAGATCGGCGGGCGAAGACCAGCGGTTCGCGGGGGCATTTGCCAATCTACCCTGCAAATAGTCCAGGATTTGCCGTATGGCTTCTTCCCCGCCAAGCGACCGCATGCGCCGACAGAGATCAAGATTTGGGGCTTTCCTGAATGCCCGCCAAAGCTGAACCTGAGCATCTGCGCTCCTGCCTTTCTTGAGAAGCAGGTCGACCGCCAGGTTCACAAGCCGCTCGTCGGGTCTTTCGTCCTCGAACAGCCACAGGCCCTCTTCGGCGTGGCGCAAGGCTTCTTCGGCCAGTCCCTGCTCCAGGCAAAACTCGGCAAGGCGAAAGTAGTCCCATTGAGACGACAAGTCCTTCGAACGCAGTGCGATCCGGGCATGCAGATCATCATCGCACTCGGCGAAGAAATCCAGGATCGAGGCCAATCTGGACAATTCGTACCGATGAGCGCTGCTGCCCCTTGCCGGTCCAATGCTGGGAGGCAGCTTGTCCCAGGCTTCACGGGCCAGCCGGCGATACTCATCGAGCCCTGGTTCACCCAGGATATCCGCATACTGCTCGGCTGCACCAAGGAAGGTGCCATAGTCACCGCGGGTCTCGCGCAGGTACAGCTTGCCGGCCAACGCGACCGGGTCCGGCCGGGCGGCCTGGCAGGCCGCGAAGTGAAGCTGCTGCGCGCGTTCGAACAGATTACTGCAATATCCGTCAGAATCGTCGATATTCTCGATCGCCTTCTCGATCTGGGTGATGGTGTAATCCGCCAGGTCCACAACCAGAGCGGCGTGATCTCCGGAGGCCAGGTCGGCCATCGCATCGAGCACGGCGTCTACGCCAGCGGCCCATTCTCCAGCCCGCGCATAATCGATAAACCCGTGTGTAGCGCATGCCTGCTCCACCGCCTCGCGCAGGCTCACTTCCAGGTTCTCGCCGTCGGCGCTCTCAGCGGCGGCGGCAATGGCAAGCTTTCGAAAGAGCACCGGATCACGTTCAGCCGCATCGGTGATCATGGCGACCAGGAC
>NZ_CCBH010000008.1:0-1413 GCF_001368935.1 Novosphingobium sp. KN65.2 | reverse complement strand
GCCTGGTCAAGGCGATGCGGTTGGAGGGCATTTCCTCGATTGCCGAGGCCAACACGTTTCTGCCCGGGTACATGGCGCGCCACAACCAGCGCTTTGCGAAGGCGCCGTTCGATCCGCACGACCTGCACCGTCCCCTCGCCCCGCACGAGGATCTCGACGCCGAGATGGTCTGGCGGGTGAAGTGCAAGGTGAGCCAGGCGCTGGCGCTGCACTACGACAAGATGCTGTTCATTCTCGAGCCCAGCCCGGTCAGCCGGCCCTTGGCCGGCAAATGGGTCGAGGTTTGTGAGTTTCCGGATGGCCGGCTCGAGATCCGCTCCGGGGAACATGTGCTGCCTTATCGGATATTCGACAAGATCCGGCAGGTGAACCAGGCGGCGATTGTCGAGAACGAGCACCTCGATGCGGCGCTGGCGATGGCCAAGGCGATGCAGGAACAATTGCCGGCGAGAAAGCGCAACAACAACGAGCCGTGCCGACGCTCGCAGCCGTTCCATATGTTCGCGGTGCCCGAACGGTTGGAAACGCCCGATGTGAAGCGCAAGCGCGGACGTCCTCCCCTTCCCCGGCTCACGCCGATCGAGGCGGCGCAGCGCCTGCTCGAGACCCAGTGAGCGGGCCCGCTGCCGGGCAGCGGGTCCGGGCGCTGTCACTGCCAGACCAGCGCACCAGCAGGGGCGCCGCTGCGCATGCTCGAAGGGCTGCGCGCCGCCCCTGCTCTATTGGCCGGTGACATTTCTATTTGGCAGAAAAAGGGACTTCTCTAAATGGCAGGAACAATGTCTGTAAGCGCTAAGTAGAAATGACGGCTCTGTTGCAAAGATCTTCTGCGAGCGAGTGAGAGCCGCGGCGTCATCGCAATCAAGCGGCCCTGGCGAAGTGTTGGTTGAGCAATTCCATGGTTTCGATCAGGGCTGACGGTCCCACTCCGAAAGCGCGCTCGACAAGACGCACCTCTCCCCTGATCCCTGGTTGCAGGCACCACGGGCGGGCCTGCCCTTTGCGTAGGGCCCGCATGACCTCGAAGCCCTTGATCGTGGCGTAGGCTGTGGGCATCGATTTGAAACCACGCACGGGCTTGATCAGCATCTTGAGCTTGCCATGGTCGGCCTCGATCACGTTGTTCAGATATTTCACCTGCCGGTGTTCGGTTTCCTCGGCGAGCTTCCCTTCTCGTTTCAACTCGGCGATTGCGGCGCCGTAGCTTGGTGCCTTGTCGGTGTTGAGTTTCGTCGGCTTTTCCCAATCCTTCAAGCCGCGAAGGGCTTTGCCCAGAAAGCGCTTCGCAGCCTTGGCGCTGCGGGTCGGCGACAGGTAGAAATCAATCGTGTCGCCCCGCTTGTCGACCGCCCGATACAGGTAGGTCCACTCGCCCCGCACCTTGACGTAAGTCTCATCCAGGCGCCAGCTCGG
>NZ_CCBH010000007.1:0-8665 GCF_001368935.1 Novosphingobium sp. KN65.2 | reverse complement strand
GTTGGGGTCCGTCAGTTTTTGGCGGCGGACCCGATGGATGGAGGGACGCAAGGTGACCCTCCATCCATGTCAGTTGCGCAAACTAAGCCGGACGCCAAACACGCGCGGCGGGTTCGCGAGCCTCACAGCTGTGTCCGGACCAGCGATCGCCACGATGTTCCATGAGTAGGTGTTGGTCACATTGTTTACAAAAGCTGTAACCCGCCACTTGTCATCGATGTCCCTCAGACCAACGCGCAGGTCGAGCGTGACATAGTCTGGTGTACGGAACCTCTCTTCCTGACCGAGGCCGGAATAGGCCTTGCTCTGATTGTAAAGATGGAAGCCCGCAAATGCGGCGAAATTATTGCTGACCGGCGTATCGTAGTCGGTATCCAGCGTGAACTGCCATTTTGGGGTGAGCGGCAAAGCCGTTCCCTCCATATTCGCAAGGACGCTACCGTAGGTGAAGTTAGTGAAGTTATCCAGGATTTCCGACTTGATGTAGGTCCCGCCGAAGTTGATATGAAGCGAACGGTCGGGAACGACGGTCATCTGCAATTCAGCGCCGGTGATCCGCGACTTGGGCACGTTGAGCGTGCGGTTAAGCGATCCAAGTACCGGATCGATCAGGCGGCCGCGGACTTGCTTGTTCCGATAGTCGTAATAGAAAGCGGCGCCGTTCAGCTGCAGGACGCGGTCAGCCAGCATCAGTTTGAAGCCCGCCTCATAAGCCATCAGTGATTCCTGCTTGGCCGGAGCGAGCGAGGTCGAGTAGATGGCGCCGACCGGGGAGAAAGTGCCCGCTTTATAGCCCTTCGAAGCGCTGATATAGAGAAGCGAATTCGGTCCGATCTTCCAGTTCACGCCCAGTTTGAAAGGCGTGTTCGTCTCGTTGAGGCTGTCCTTGACAAAACCAGTCGGCCGGAATGTCACGGGATCCAGAGTCACGCACTGTCCAGGCTGAACATTGATGCTGACGCCTTTCCCAGCAGCCGTCCGGTTGACGAACGCGGCAAACTGCCCATCCCCGCCGTCAAGTGTACAGCCGGCATTATCGATCTTCACATCGGTGTAGCGAATGCCGCCGGTCAGTTCGATCCTATCAGTCAGTTCGTAGGTCAAGTTGGCAAAAGCGGAGAGCGACTTGACATGCATATCGGCAATACTGCCGGCGGACGCGAACGGAAATGTTCCGATCGTGTTGAAAGTGTCGCCGTAGTTGAAGATATTGTCCTTCTGATAATTGCCCCCGACCAACCATTGCAACCGGCCGGTCTTGCCCCCAAGCCGCAATTCCTGGGAGAAGCTGTCAATCCGGGCGCCGGAAGAAACATGATAGACATTCTGGTTGGTGCCGTCGGCATCCACCAGACCGTCGGTGCGCAGCTTGTTGTATGCAGTGACGGATGTGAGAGTAATGTCATCCATCAGCTCATATTCCGCCCGCGCGGACAGTTGATAGAAATCCGAGTCGCGGCGGAAACCCTTGTGGCGGATGCCCTGGATCGTGTCGTTCGTACCGCGGGCGAGACCAGGATCCCAATCTGCTATCCGGGCATTGCCGGGCGATATATCATATTGAGCGACAGTGTTGCGCAGCGTCTGCGAAGCGCGCGATCCGGAGAGCAGTGCCACGACCTGACCAGCCTGCTCGTCCGAGTTGTCGATCCAGCCATTGGCGTTGAGCTTCAGCCGGAACCTGTCCGTCGGCTCCCAGTCCAACAGGAAGCGACCGGTATATACGCGCGCATCGCCCAGTTTGTCGTCGCGCGTTGCGCTCTTCTGCCAGGCCCCGCCATTGACCAGACTGCCCGAGATGCGCGCTCGCAGCGTGTCGGTGATCGGTCCGCTGAGGAAGCCCGATGCCTCCACCTTGCTGAAGCTGCTGTAAGCGACATCGACGCCAGCCTCCAGATCCCCGGTCGGATGATTGGCGATGAAATTCATCGCGCCGCCGGTCGCATTCTGACCGAAGAGCGTTCCTTGCGGCCCCTTCAGCACTTCGACGCGCTGCACGTCCTGTGCTACGCCCTTGGTCATGATAGCGTAGGGGAACGGGACCTCGTCCTGATAAACGCTGACAGTGGACGGAGCGCCCGCCACCGTATCGTAGAAGCCCACGCCGCGCATCGTGTAGACCGGCGTGCCGTAGGCGCTGCGGCTGTAGGAAAAGCCGGGCACCACCTTCACCAGATCATCAGGGGTGGTGATCGACGTGTTTTTCAACTGATCGCCTGAAAGAACGCTGATCGTCATGCCGACGTCGTTGGCGTTCTGCCTCACCTTTTGCGCAGTGACGACGATATCCTCAATACCGACGGATGCTTGCTGCTGGGCCGCCTCGCTCGTCTGCGCCAACGCCTGACCTGCGTTCGCGGCGACGGCAATCGCAATCAATGACACATTGATACAGATGTTGAACTTCACCAATACCTCCCCTTATCAAAGCCTTGTTCTTTTTCCGACCGCCGACCTCATCTCCCGCTGTAAGCGCAGCATCGGCTGGTTCTCGTCGGGAAAACCATGCAGTATGAGGTGGCCAATAGGCTGCCCTGCGAACGAGGCGTTGGGAAATGCCAAAGTGGCACGACGTTTTGAGCCTATGGAAAAACGGCGATGGGCACCTTTCAAAACCTCTTTCTGTCTTGGCAATTCCGGCAGCGTCGCCCCTCACTATAGCTTTCGAACCAAGACTAAGTGCTAGCGCGCTGACCCGGAATGTGGCCGGCTCCCGCGAGTGCTACTTTTTGCACAAGACTATGGGGTGGATGCGTGAACGCAGCAGAACTCATCATTGACCAGCCAGGCGAAGGGATCTTTCGCGTCCATCGGTCGGCCATGACATCGCAGGACGTGTTCGATCGGGAGAAGACGGAGATATTCGACAAATGCTGGCTCTATGTCGGCCATGAATCCGAGATCGAAGGCGACGGGGAGTTTCGCCGCCGACAGGTTGGCGGACGCCCGCTTATCTTCGTACGGGGCAGCGACAGCGAAATTCGTGTTCTCTACAACGCGTGCACCCATCGAGGCGCCATGGTCTGTCGCGAGCATGAGGGGCAAACGTCTGCCTTCACTTGCCTCTATCACGCGTGGCGCTTCAAGAATACCGGTGAACTAGCCGGCGTGCTCCAACCTGATGGCTATAGCGACGCGTTCCACAAGGAGAATATGGGGTTGAGATCGCCCCCGCGCGTCGAGAGTTATCGCGGCTTCTGGTTCGTGAACTACGACGCGAACGCGGAAGATCTGGTGTCCTACCTGGGCGAAATGCGCGCGCTGATGGACCTCACCATCGACGCGGCGGAATCGCTGGGCGGATGGAAAATCCTGCCCGGCGTGGCCAAATATTCGATCCGCGCCAACTGGAAGATCCTGGTCGAAAACAGCTATGATGGCTACCATCTGGCGCCGGTTCACAGCACCTATCTTGATTATATGTCCTGGCGCCAGCGCCAGGCCGGGGTCGAGAAAGTCGCAATCAGCGACGCGACCAGCGCCGAGACACTCAAGCGTACGCGCTCCTTCGCGGTGAAGAACGGGCACGGCGGCATGATTCATGGCGCTGTCGGCCGCGCCATCGCCAATCCCAGCCCGCTCTGGCCAGACGATGTCCAGGCCGAAGTTCGCCGAATCTGGCAGGAGAATGTCGATCGGTTCGGTACCGATCGCGGCCGGCAGATGAGCGAAGTGTCGCGTCACATGTGCATTTTCCCCAATCTCATTTTTCAGGACAGCCAGACAGGGGTGCGTCTGCGGCAGATCATCCCGGTCGCGCCCGACCTGATCGACGTTTTGCAATGGGACTTGGTGCCCCGCAACGAACGTGAAGATTTGCACGAATCCCGCATGGAATATTCGCTCGCCTTCCTTGGCCCCGGTGGCCTCGCCACGCCCGACGATGCCGAAGCCCTGGAAGCCTGCCAGCGCGGCTTTGCGGCGCGGGAGGTCGAATGGTCCGATATCTCACGGGGCATGATGCGTACGCCGCAGATGAACGATGAGTTGCAGATGCGCTCCTTCTGGCGTGGATGGCGAGCAAAGATGACCGGCACCTCGGCCGAATTCACTGACGATCGCGAACGGTCCGAACCTATCGGCATCAAGCTGGATTGAAGCGCATGACCATATCTACGGAAAAAACACAGAGCTGGGTAAGTCAGGACATCGAGCAGTTTCTCTACAGGGAGGCCGCCCTGCTCGATGACTGGAAGCTCGATGAATGGCTGGCGCTGTTCACCGACGATTGCGCCTACATCATCCCTTCGACTGACAAGCCCTGGGGTAGCCCAAAGGACACGCTCGTGTTCGTCGATGACAATCGTATTCGTCTGGAAGGAAGGGTGCGCCGACTGAAGAACAAGACCGCGCATCGCGAATTCCCACATTCTCGAACGCGGCATTTTGTGTCCAATGTGCTGCTCGCGGCAGAGACGCCGACGGGCGACGCTAAGGTCCAGGCGAATTTCCAGGTCTATCGCTTCAAGGAGGGCAGCACCGAACCGTTCATCGGCACCTATCGGTACGTGCTGACGCGCCTAGACGGCGAAATCCGCATCCGCCGCAAATATGCGATCCTGGACCTGGAAAATCTCCGCGGCCAGGGCGCCGTCAGCATCATTCTATAACAGGAGGGCCGCTTTGGGCGAGATTTTAGGGCTGGGCATCACGCATCAGCCGCCGCTCACCGCCGGAACGGTTCGGCCGGGTTCGCTGGGCGCTACGCTGAAGGATCCAGGCGTTCCCGAACATCTGCGGACGCCAGACGGCTGGCCGGAAGCGATGCGACTGGAATGGGGCAGTGACGAGGGTGCCACCCACGGCGCCGCGCATCGCGCAACCCTCTTTGACGAAATCGCGAAAATGCGGAAGGTGCTCGACGACTTCCAGCCCGATGTCGTGATCGCGTTCGGTGACGACCAGTATGAGAATTTCCGCGAGGATGTCGTCCCGCCCTTTTGCGTCCTCGCCTATGACGAACTGATATTCCAGCCGTTCAAAAAATTCCCCGACAATTTCTGGGACGAACCGGCGGACAAGGAATATCGCTTTCCGGGGCACAGACCGGCAGCGAAATACCTGACGACCAGCCTGCTCGCGCAGCACGTCGATATGGCCTACGCCTACAAGCCGCTGCACGAGCCGCTGGGGCACGCCTTCCGAAACACCATCATGTATCTCGACTGGCAGCAGCGCGACTATGCCTATCCGACGATCCCGATCGCGGTGAACTGCTACGGACGGACACTGATCCACGCCAAGGGCTATCTCAGCAAGGTCGGCTATGTGCCGTCGCCCGATGAGCTCGATCCTCCCTCCCCGTCGCCCGCCCGCTGTTTCGAGGTCGGCGCGGCGATTGCCCGCGCCATGGCGGACAGCCCCTGGCGCGTCGCCCTGATCGCCTCGTCCAGTTGGAGCCATGCCTTCCTCACGGAAAAAACGTGGCATCTTTGGCCCGATCATGATGCCGATCGCATGCTGTTCGAGGCGCTTCGCGCCGGCAACTATGACCGTTGGAAGCAGCGGACACTCGAGGAAGTCGAGGACAGCGGCCAGCATGAGATGCTCAACTGGTATTGCCTGGTCGGCGCGATGGCGGAGCTTGGCCGCAAGCCTGACTACACGACCTACCTTGAAAGCAGCATCATGAATTCGAACAAGGTTATCGCCTCCTTTAAGGCGTGAGAGGACAAAGCCATGCTTACCGCATCCGACTATCGCGGCGTCTACGCCATCATCCCGACCCCCGCCAATCCAGGGAGCGAGCGCCTCGACGCAGTCGATACAATCAATGTGGATGAGTCCGCCCGCATGGTGAACAATCTGATCGAAGCGGGTTGCACCGGCTTGATTGCGCTGGGCACCACCGGCGAATGCGCGACCCTGCTGAACGATGATTACGACCTGTTTGTGCGTACCATCTTGGACGCAGCGGCGGATCGTGTGCCGACCTTCGTTGGCACTTCAGCGCTGGGCGGACAGGAAGTCGTACGGCGCACCCGCCTGGCGGCGGACGCTGGCGCACAAGGCATATTGCTCGGCCTGCCGCAGTGGCAGGTCTGCACCGACCAGATGGCGTTCAAATTCTACGCCGGTGTCGCCGAACTGTTCCCGAAGACGACCATCATGGTCTATCCCAATACGCGCGCCTTCCGTTATGATTTCAGCGACGATTTCTGGGCGGAATGCGCGCGCGCGATCCCGCAAATCACGTCCGCCAAATTCCCGGCCGCGCCCAAACTGGCCAGCGCGCAAAAGGCCGCCGGCGGTAAAATCTATTTCATGCCGCATGAAATGGCTTTGCCCAAATATATGGACATCGCCCCGGAAACCACCACATCCTGCTGGGCCACCGCGGCGTCGATGGGTCCCGAGCCAGTGCTGGCGATCATGAATGCGGTTCTGGAGGGGAATCTGGATCGCATGCGGGAGATCGACAAGGATCTGAGCTGGGCCAACGAGCCGGTCGTACCGCTCATCACCAACCCCGATGAATTTGGGTCATACAATATCCAGATGGAAAAGTTGCGGATCAACGCGGCAGGCTATTGCGATGCCGGACCGATCCGTCCTCCCTATGACGTGATGCCGGAAAAATGGGCCGAAGCGTCGCGCGAATGCGGGCGCCGCTGGGCCGAAATTCGGAAGAAATATCTGTGACCGACGCCGCCCTGAGATTGTCCGGCAAGGTCGCTGTCATGGTGGGGTGCAGCCCCAACATCAACGGCGGCATCGCGGTGGGACTGGCGCGAGAGGGCGCGAAACTGGTCTGCGTGGACATTTCGCCCGCGCTGGCACAGGCCTGCGCGAAGGAGATTGTTGACGGCGGCGGTGAAGCGATCGCCGTTACCGCCGACGTCACCGACGAAGCGCAGGTGAAGGCGGCTGTCGCCAGCGCGGTCGACGCCTATGGCGGCATCGATATATTGGTGAACGGCGCGGTGCTCCAGATCCGCAAGGGGTTGCGACAGATGGCGGTCAGCGAGTTCCGCCGCCAGATGGACGTGATCCTCGCGGGCACGTTCCTGTTCACCCGGCATGTGACGGACGACATGATCGCGCGGGCGCGCAAGGGCAATGTCATCAATATCCTTTCGACCGAAGCGCATCAGGGCAATCCCGGCAATATAGGCTACGGCACCGCCAAGTCGGGCCTCATCAACTTCACGCGCGGCGCTGCGATGGAACTGGCGCCCTATGGCATCCGGGTCAATTCGCTGACGCCGACCGCCACCGCCCCCGCCGAGGGCAAGGCGCGCGTCGAGGCCTGGGGCGTAACCTGGCAGGAGGCCCTACCCGGCTTCCGCCCCGGTTTCACCACCGGCGACAAGGGCGTACCGTTGGGCGAGCGACCGGCCCCCAGCGACTATGCCGCCGGCGCCGTTTTCCTGGCGTCGGACGATGCGCGCATGATCACCGGCTTCGACCTGCGCGTCGATGGCGGCACCATCGCCCGCTACTGGCGCTACAATCCCGGCATCGACGTCGAGTTGAGCTGACACGACTATTTAGGACTGGATCGACCATGGGACTGAAACCGAACCTGACGCTGGGTGCGCTGGGCGGGCCGAATACGTTCGGCGGGGACGCATCACGGGAATTGATGTCGCTCTATCCTGAATTCGCGAACATCGCCTATTTCCGCACAGCAGAAGATGGCTTCACCTTCACCGGTGAACATGATGCAATGTGCGCCCCCCAGCAAATGATGAAGACGGGCTTTCATCCCGGCATTAACGCCTATGTCGCCGACCAGGGCTCGCAGCTCTATGTGATCGCCGAGACAACCCATGTCTATCATTGCTCCTTGTTGCTGCAACCCGGCGTGAAGATGGAAAACGTGGTTGAAGTGCGCGGCCATACCGGATCGATGACCCAGTGTCGCGACTGGATCGAGGCGAATCTCCCACAGGCGAAGATCACCATCGTCCACACCAGCTCGCACGAAGCAGCGCGAGAAGCGCTGAGTGGTGACGGCACGATAGCATCTGTGGGCACGCCGGGCATGGCGGAGCAGTTCGGGCTGGAGCAGGCGGCCAAAGATATCGACGGTGGCAGTTGCGCCAATTATTGGGCGATTTCTCCGCATCGACTGTTCAGCGATGCGCCCAATCGCATCGTTGTGGCGGGCCGCTTCAGCAGCGATGGCGCAACCGGACGGCTCATCGCTGCGCTCATGAACTGTGGCTACGATCTGCGCAGCACCTTCACCAAGGCGAGCGGCGAAAAACTGTACGAATATGACTATCTGTTCTGGTTCGGCGGGCATGGTGAGCTCTCCGCGGTCCAGGCGGCACTGGGGTCCTTTGGCAGCGCCCGCCTCGCCGGCGCCTATGAGGCAAGGGACTAGAACGCTCTGCGCTTCCTGGCGTCCGGGCGGTTCCCCTAATCTTGTTCCCGACCAGCGCCAGATAATTCGCCAGCTGAAGCATCAGTCTTCCCGGCAAGATGCGACCTTGGGGGCGCCCAACGCGAATGCCACTGCAGCGGGAATTGTAGAGAGCGACATTACCATCATAGCGTACCGAAGCGCCTGCGCGCCCGCCCACGATGTGAAACCGTCACTCAACAGGCCCAGGAAGAGCGGAGCCACCGACACACCGATCGCATTGAGCACGATGATCGTCGCAGCCGTGGCGGTGGCGCGGCGGGCCCCCCCCCCGGCAAAATTTTAGGGGGGGGG
>NZ_CCBH010000006.1:0-1743 GCF_001368935.1 Novosphingobium sp. KN65.2 | reverse complement strand
AACGAAAGGAACGCGTGATGGGAACCTGCCAGACATGCCGATGGTGGAAGCGAAACAAGGCGAGCGATCTCGTGGCGGAATTCGAAGCTGACCCGCGCCCGTGCGTTAGTGGACCGCTGGATCTGTTGCGGTGGGTTTGGAATCCAGTTCATTTCAAGACGCCGCCGTCGGAATTTGAAATGGACTTTCTGCATCGTCCAAATCCCACGGGCGGGTACTGCCGCCGTATGCCGAAAGCGATCCGCAAGCAGGAAGATGACTTCTGTGGCGAACACCTTCCCAAGGACCAAACCCCATGACCACCCCAAGCAAAGCCGCAATAGAGCGGGCGAATGAATATCTTGGTGGATGCTTTCCCGTGAGCAACGGCGCAATGCGCGCCTTCGCCACCTACATCGACACCGTTGACCGTGTGGCGCGGGAGGTGGACAGCCTCATAGCAAACGGCTCGTTTGATACCGCCAGACACGACCTCAAGGTTCTCCGTCTCCCCGATGAGCCCGACCCGCTGGCTAAGGCGCTGGAAGATACGTTCGGCGATGGTTTCGGGACCGAGGCATATCAAGACAGCCTCCGCACAGCCCTCACTGCCGCTGGCCTCAAGATTGTGAAGGATGAAGGATGAAAATCTACGTCACACCAGGCAAGTCCAGAGACGAAATTATGTTCCGTGAAGAAGACGGAAGAATCTATTGGCGCCCGTGGTGGAAAGGCCACTGGCACATTCTGATTCTCATCTTTCGGGGGCACGATCTGGAGTACGTCGCATGACCGACAAACTAAACGCTGAGACGCTGCGGGACCGCGTTAACCAATTTCAACGCATAGAATTGCCCGGTCAGCCGATGATGATGCACATGGGGACAAACTACCTCGTGCGAGATTTATGGGCGGCTGTTTCCGATCTCCTATCCACAAACGAACAGATGGCCGAGAGGGTGGCGGAGCTGGAAGCCGATGCGGCCAGATACCGCTGGCTGCGCGATCACAGCGTTCCTCCGCACAACTTCTACATATCCGTTCCAGACGAGTTTCACGGCGTGAAGTACAGCCCGAGCGAAGTGGACGCCTACATAGACGAAGCCCGCGCAGCCTTTGGAGATAACGATGCCTGAGACGATGAAGCTTGAGCCGTGCCCGTTCTGCAACGGAAAGGCCACCCGCAAGGAGTACGATGACGCCCATCCATATGAGGCGTTCGGACTGATCGTGGACCACAAGCCCGAGTGCTTTCTCGCAATGGCTTACAGCGGCGATGACGATGCCCTCGATGCAGCATGGAACCGCAGGCCCGCGCAACAGACGGAGCCGGAAATATGGCCAGATCACCTAACAGGAGCTTGTCTCGGTTTCGAAGGGGGGCTTCTCAACATCAATCGTGACGGCAGCGGAAATCTGGCATTTGCTGAGAACGATCTTGAATGGGAACAGGACGACGAAAGCGGAAAAGATTATCGCTACGTCAACATCCGAAAGAGCGAATTCGACGCGATCAGGGACTTCCTCGATAAGTGGTTTCCACGAGTGAACCCACCGCACACTGAGCCTTCGGATGATGCGCTCCATATCGTAGCAGACGTTATCGCGGCAGAACTGTCATGCACTTATGATTGCAGTCGCGTTTGGGAGGCTTGGAGCTACGGCACCATGGGTCCGAATGATTTTGAGCCTGCATCGGAACGTGCCGAAGAAATTGCCGCTGCCGTCCTCGATAAATTGAAGGAGCGGGATCAGACCGAGCGA
>NZ_CCBH010000005.1:7500-10966 GCF_001368935.1 Novosphingobium sp. KN65.2 | reverse complement strand
GGTAACAATCGGGCCGTTACTCAGCACTCCGGCGTGCATCGCGCCTGAAGATCAAGAGTTTTGGGCAGAGGGAGTTGGAAGCGATGATGGCATCTCTGGTTCGGCGAAGCGTAACCGCGCTCGCGGCCTTGGCGACAATCCTGATTGCCGGCGCGCAGGCGCGGGCCGAATCTGCTTGGACGGAGGCATATCAATCCAGCCCTGCCACGTATGCGCCGCCGAGCGATCAGTTCGTCGACTTCGCGGTCCAGCATTGGCATATCCCGGCCGACGCATTGCGTGCCGAGCTCAACAAGCAGCCGATAGAAGGAACGGTGCGCTATCGTATCGCTGTCCAGGCCGAAGGGTCGCAGCTGCGGATCCGGTTGTCGAATGAGAACGGGACTTCGCCGCTCGAACTGGCTGGCGCTTCGGTTGCTCTGGCCGCCGACGGCTTCGCGGCCGGGGCGGGCACTTTGCGGCGGCTCACGTTCGGCGGAGTAGATCGGATCAGCGTGCCGACCGGCAGCCCGGTTCTCAGCGATCCGGTCTCGCTGCCAGTCAAGCCGGGGACAGAACTGGTCGTCACCATCGGCCTTGCCACTACGTATTCCAACGAGGGGCGCGGTGGCGCGGGATTCATGCTGGCCCCGGGCGATCAGACCATGGCCGCAGTGCTGCCGCAGGGTGCGGCGATGATGAAAGGGCGCCCCATCGTAACCGGTGTGTCGGTCCTGAGTGAAACGAAGCCGAACATCATCGTCGCTTTCGGCGATTCGATAACCGACGGGAACCGAGCCGATCACACGATGCTCCGCGGTTGGCCCGAAGCGCTCGCGCGCAGGCTGGCTGCACGCAAGGGCGGTGCTGCCTACTCGGTTATCAACGCCGGAATTGGCGGAAACCGGGTGCTCAGCCCGGGATGGGGGGACGCCGGTCTGGCCCGCCTCGATCGCGATGCCCTGCGTGTCGAAGGCATCACCCACCTGATTGTCCTCGAGGGCATCAACGACATCAACATGTCCGGCGCCTCACCGTTCGGCATCAGTCCGGAACTGACTGCTGGGGAGCTGATCGGTGGCTATCGTCAGATCATTGCCCGCGCACATGAACGGGGGATCAAGGTCTATTTCGGGACGCTGACGCCAAACCCCGGCGACGCGCTCACGTCGACTCCGGCGAAAGTTGCCATGCGCGATGCGGTCAACGCGTGGATACGGACATCGGGCGAGCCGGACGGCGTCATCGACTTCGACGCCATGGTGCGGGATCCCAAACAACCCGCCCAATTCAAGGCGGAGTTCGATTCGGGGGATCATCTGCACCCAAGCGAGCGTGGCTACCAGGCGATGGGTGACGGAATCGACCTATCGATGTTTCCATGATCGCAGGGCTGCGCAACGAGCGTTCGGGCCTCTTGGGATGGGTCGTGGCCCATGCGGGCATTGTCGGGCTGCTGACGGCGACCGCGGGCGGTGTCGCACCGGCCGCTAAGGCGGAAACGCGGGCGCCTGTGGTGCGTATCGACACCGGTGCACTCGCCGGAATAGAGGTGCCGGGCGCGTTCGCGTTTCTCGGCATTCCCTGTGCGGGCGATACGGGCGGCGTAAATCAATGGAAGGCACCCACGCCCGTTGAGCGGTGGCGTGGAACGCGCGCCGCTACGGCATTCGGTGCGGATTGCCAGCAGGATCCGCCCTACGTCCCGCCCGGTGGCTCGCCTTGGTCCGCAGCCTATTTCCCGACCCGTTCGATGAGCGAGGACTGCCTGTTCCTGAATGTCTGGACCCCGCGGTTGACGGGCCGGAAACCAGTCATGGTCTGGATCCATGGTGGCGGATTTGCGGGGGGATCCGCCTCGGTCCCAATCTATGACGGGGCAAAGCTGGCCGCGCGGGGCATTGTCGTCGTGACGATCAACTACCGCGTTGGCGCGTTCGGCTTTCTGGCTCATCCGGCTCTCACGGCGGAAGCGGGATCCTCGGGTAACTACGGCCTCATGGACCAGATCGCGGCGCTTCGCTGGGTCAAACGCAACATCGCCCGGTTCGGCGGCGATCCGTCGGCGGTCACCATCGCCGGGCAATCGGCCGGTGCGGCGTCCGTCCACGCCTTGCTGGCCGCACCGTCGGCGGAGGGGCTGTTCCACCGGGCGATCGCAGAGAGCGGCTCGGGCATGGGGTCCCTCACCGATCCACCGCCGCTTGCAGTGGCCGAGGCGCAGGGCGTCAAGGTTGCGCAGGCCGCCGGTGCCATCGATCTGGCCTCCTTGCGTTCCATGCCTGTCGCGGCGATCCAGCGCGCGGCGAACGATCCGTCTGTGGGGCCACCGGGCATTCGCTTCCGTCCGGTCACCGAACCGCGCGTATTGCCGGATCCGCATCGGCAGCGCAGCAGCGTTCCGGTGCTGACCGGCCTGACCGCAGACGAGACGAGCACGTCACCCGATTGGCATGTCGCGGATGCGGCAGGACTGCAGGCGCTGTTGGAGCGGCGCTTCGGCAAGAGCGCCGCGGTATTCAGGCGCTATTACGGGCCGGTGCATGGCTCCGACCCCGCTCGGGCGGCGCGATCGCTTCTGAGAGAGCAGGCGATCGCGGCGATGATGCAGTGGGCCGATCGCCGTCCGCGCAATGCGGCCCCGGTGTTTGCCTATCTTTTCGATCACCCGCAGGACGACGAGGTCGGCAGACGGTTCGGCAGCTTTCATACGACAGAAGTTCCGTATGTCTTTGCTACCGTCGGCACCGCCATCTCCCGGCCGAGCCTTCCCGACCGCCTGCTGAGCGAGCAGATCAGCGGTTATTGGACCAACTTCGTCCGCACCGGCAATCCCAACGGCGGGCAGCTTCCCTCTTGGCCGGCGCTGTCCAGCGGCCGGATGCAGAGGCTTTCCGACAAAGTCGAAGCGGTCGAGGTGCTCGCAGCCGACCGGTTGCGCGACTATCGCGCCTTCGTCGCGAGCGGGGGGCAACTCGGTCTTTTCTGACGATGCCGGGCTGCCCCGGAGGCGGGCACCGCGATAACGGGCTTACGTTGCAGGCTAGCAAGCAACTGGGCGTGCCCCATGCGATTTCTGACCGCGGTGCAATCCTGCATGGCGCACGCATTTCTCGGTTCGACGGATTGCATCTGACCGATCTCGACTGGCCACCGATGCAGGGTATCGATGCATCGGTCGCCAGTTTGCGTGTTTCGATCCGCCGTTATGCGCCGAAAGCTCCATCGATTGTCTGCATCGACCCGGTAATCATCGCGCCGTGAGGTCCAGCGATGTAGGCTGTCAGTTCGGCGATTTCCGCAGGCCTGACGTGGCGCTTGATCGCCATGAAGCTGTGCATCGTAGCAGCCATCGGCCCTTCGGCCGGGTTCATGTCGCTATCGGTCGGCCCGGGCTGAATGCTGTTGACCGTAATACCGCGATCGCCGAAGTCGCGCGCCAATCCACGCACCATGCCCTGCATGGCTGACTTGGTCAGGGCATAGG
>NZ_CCBH010000004.1:0-347 GCF_001368935.1 Novosphingobium sp. KN65.2 | reverse complement strand
GCGGCAACCACGCCCGCGCACCGCAACGAAATCGGCAACGCCATCGTCAACATGCACGCCAGCGGGGGCAAAACCCTCTCTGAATTTGTGGTCACGATTCAGGATGAAACGGTGCGCGAGGCGATCCGCACCTACACGGTGGACGGCTCTATGGGCCATCTTCTCGATGCGGAACATGACGGCCTGAGCCTGTCGGAATTTACCGTGTTTGAAGTCGAGGAGCTGATGAACCTCGGTGAAAAATACGCGCTGCCGGTCCTCCTCTATCTTTTCCGGCGTATCGAGCGATCTTTGAAGGGCCAGCCTGCCGCGATCATCCTTGATGAAGCATGGATTATGCTGGGGCA
>NZ_CCBH010000003.1:0-14171 GCF_001368935.1 Novosphingobium sp. KN65.2 | reverse complement strand
ACTCAGAAGGGGGCAGATCAACCGCATCGAAGTGCTTAAAGGTCCTCAGGGGACACTGTTTGGCGCAAGTTCGATGGGCGGGAACCTGCGGTTCATCACGCGCAAGCCTTCGTTGACCGAGAATTCGGGCGCGGTCCAGGTTCAGGGAGGCGGCACCAAGCTCGGTGGCTTTGACTTCGATGGAAACGCCCAGGCCAATTTCATTCTGGTGCCTGATCGGATCGCGCTTGATGTTGCCTTCGGCTACACGCGTGAGTCCGGCTTCATTACGAGGCGGTTTCCCGGAGAGTCCGGTGAGCTGATCTCCAAAAAGGGGCAAGGGCGCAACGACATCGCGACAGGGTCGGTGACCTTGCGGGTGAAGCTGACCGATTCGCTTGAGGCAAGCATCAACGGCATCGGGCAGGCGAGCAAACTGCACGGGTTCCCTGCCACTTATTTCCCATTGCCGGGTTACAAGCCGGTTTCCTACACCGTGGATCGCGACCGCGATGTGCAGGAGTATTCGAAAGATCGCTGGGGTATCGGCTCAATCGTTCTGAACTATGCCGGTGAAGGCTTCTCTGTGGTCTCCTCCACCAGCTATTTCGCGCGTCGGATCAAGGAACGGGAGGATAATACAGAGGGAAGCAACCTGTATCTTGCCGAAGCCGAGCCTGATATCGATCTCGGAAATCCGGCCATTTACGGGGATACGAATGCCACGACGCGTCTTTTCACGCACGAGGATCGTCTCACGTTCGATGACGGAACCATTCTTCCCCATCTGTCTGGCATAGTCGGTGTCTATTACCAGCATGAGTACTTGCGCACGAAGATGCCGCCGGTTCGGATTCCGGGACTTGCAGATGCCGGGATCGAACCCGATTATCTTGGTACTAGTAATCTCGCTAATCACAACAACGATGTGGCTTTGTTCGGCGAGCTCTATTACGAGCTCGTTCCCAAGCTGACCGTCACGGTGGGCCTGCGGAAATACTGGATCCGACAGAAGACCGATGCAGGCGTCGATATGGGCTATCTGTTCCCGCCTGATGGAATTTCCGTCAATCCGGCACTCAAGAATAGCCAGACAGGACTTATCCCCAAGGCTGTTATTTCTTACAAGATCGGTGACCAGGGCAATATCTATGCATCTGCGTCAAAGGGTTTCCGGGTAGGCGGAACAGAGCAGGCTTTGCCCGATATTTGCTCGACCGACCTTGAGAACCTGGGTGTCAATGCGGAAGACTTGCGGCAGTATAAATCCGATACCTTGTGGAGCTACGAGGTTGGCGCCAAGGGCAGTCTGGCAAATGGTCGCCTCAGCGCTTCGGTAGCTGGGTTCCAGATCGACTGGTCCAACATCCAGCAGAGCATCTTCCTGCCGACCTGCACGCTGCCGGTAACGACAAATGCGGGTAAAGCCCGTATTCGCGGTGGTGAGTTCGAGCTGTCGGGCCGCCCCTTCGCCGGAGTACCTTTCACGCTTCAGGTGGGCCTGGGCTATACGGATGGCGTTCTTCAGGAACCGGGTGTGGTTCCACAGGAACCCAACACTCCGCTTCCTCTGGTGCCGAAATGGACGGGTACAATCTCTGGCTATTATGAAGTGCCTCTTGGCGATTCCCTTCAGTTGTTCATGGCTGCGGACTACAGCTACACCAGCTCCGTCAAAGTCTCTGACGGCGACAGCGGGTTTTATACCAGGCAGCCGATCAATATGGTCAACGGCAATATTGGCCTGAGCTTCGGAAACTCCCAGGTCATGGTCTTTGTCAAAAACCTGTTCGATAAGCGGTTGAATTTCGGTAACCAGCCTTCGGCTGGCTTCGAAAGGCAGGAACTGCTTGATGATGGCAGCTATCAGCGCCTGCCGCGCGGCGTTGTCAGCCGGCCACGCCAGATCGGTGTGCAATATCAGCTGAATTTCTGAGATGAGTGGGATCGGGGATGGCTTGGCCATCCCCGATCCTCTTGCTTGTTTTCCTCGCGGGCACAGGCGGCTCGTGGTTGCGTGTGATTGCGCAATTGCACCTGGGGCCTTTGAGCGTCGGTGGCGGCGCGCACGTGCGGCGCTCGAAGCCTCAATGAGTATGCGCTCATGGCGCACAGTATTCCGGGTTAGGTGAGGGTGACAATCAAGAGGTCGTGGCCTCTTTGGCGTCGCTCGCTATCGTGCCTGTCGCCGTCAGGTGCGGGCATCAGAACAATCAGATCGCCATGCCAATTGGCATTGGCAATTCCATTCGCAGCCTGAACCTCTCCCCGAACGCATCGTTGGTGCAGATCCGGACGGCTCTTACGAGAACTGTCTCGCTGGCTCGGGCGCGGCACGGCGAAAGAGCCTTTTGGCCGGCGATGGTACTGTCCGGAGCGATCGGGCCGATTTCCAAACTCTTCGACATCCCCGCAGAGTGGCTACAGCGCTGCGAGAACCTGGTGGCTGAAAGACTGCCGGGCGGCCATTTCTGCGTGGACGAACTCCCCGTTCGAACGCACGAGGCTCTGGCAAGTTTCCTGTGCCGGCGCGACCTGGGGTAAGGCTCGCAAAGAGCTTCCGGCGGTGCAAGATCGGGGAGGGGCTGTATCGATGCTCGATCCGCTGTGAAGGTGGGATTCGCACGCAAGATAGCAGAACGCTCGGCACTCGTGGCGATCGTCCTCGGGACAATCCCGGAGGTCATGAATGACGGTGCGGAAGTTCAGGCTGGAGATCCCGTCCTCTGGCGTCTTTTGCTGACTTATCCGGTCCCGCTCATGGACTCGACTCACGGCGCATTCTCTGCGCTCAAGGATGAAGGGGGTGTTGGCTGCCAGGCGTGCGCAGGTGTTTTTGCACCTTGTACCGTTTGCTTTCTTGCTGGCGGCGGCCCGCGCGCTTCTGAATCCTGAATGCAAAATAGCTATTGAACATAGCAAAAAATGGGCGTAAGAATCTCGGCATATTAGGTCGATGTATCCGGCCAGCTTAGGGAGAAGATCCATGGCCACGCCATCACAACCCGATCCGCGTCCTGAAGAGGAAACCGTCCGCTGCGACATCGAGGACGGTGTCGCCTGGGTCTATTTCAACCGCCCGGACAAGCGCAATTGCATGAGCCCCAAGCTCAACCGCCAGATGATGCGCGTGATCGAGGATCTCGAATTTCGCGACGACGTTCAGGTCCTCGTCCTGACCGGTGAGGGCGTTGCCTGGTCGGCGGGCATGGACTTGCTCGAATACTTCCGCATGAACGAGGAAAAGGGCATCGGTGCCATCCGGCAATCCCAGCGGGAGGCTTACGGCTGGTGGGAGCGGCTTCGGTGGTACGAGAAGCCGACGGTCGCGATGGTCAACGGCTGGTGCTTCGGCGGCGGCTACGGTCCGCTCTTCGCCTGCGATCTGGCTTTCTGTGCGCAGAGCGCGCAGTTCGGCCTGTCCGAGATCAACTGGGCGATCCTGCCAGGCGGCGGGGCGAGCAAGGTTGCGGCCGAACTCCTCAGCTTCCGCAAGGCGATGTACCATGCGATGATGGGTGAGAACCTGACCGGCGAGCAGGCGGCCGAATGGGGCCTCGTCAATGAGTGCCTTCCGGACGACAAGCTCAAGGCTCGCGTGCAGGAAGTCTGCGACAGTCTGAAGAAGAAGGACACCAATGCCCTTCGTGCCACCAAGTGGGCGATCCGGCGGGTGCGCGAGATGACTTACGATAACGCCGAGGACTATCTCGTGCGCGCGCAGGAAGCCCTGAACGATTTCGGCGGAAAGCAGAGCCGCAAGGAGGCGACCCGCCAGTTCCTCGACGAGAAATCGTACAAGCCGGGGCTTGGTGCCTTCGACAAGAGCAAGCTGGACCAATAACATATCGGGGAGAGGTGCGAGGCATGCAGCACCCGAAGAATATCGACAGGCTGCTCAGGCCGCGTTCCGTTGCCGTCGTCGGCGCATCGGACAAGCCCGGTGCGCTGGGCGCATCGATGCTGGCCAATCTCGAGCGCAATGGGTTTTCCGGGGCGATCTACCCGATCAACCCGAAACGTAGCGAGATCGGCGGCCGCAAGTGCTACGCGGCGATCGAGGACTTGCCCGAGGGCGTCGACTGCGCGGTACTCGCCATTCCGCGGGCGGGCATTCTTCCGGCGCTGAAGGGGCTGGCCGAACGCGGGATCGGCGCGGCCGTCATCTTCTCGGCCGGTTTCGCCGAAGACGGCGAGGAGGGCCTTGCGGAACAGCGCGAGATTGCCGCGATAGCGGACCGGCACGGCATTGTCGTCGAAGGGCCCAACTGCCTTGGCTGCGTCAATCACGTCGACAAGGTGCCGCTGACTTTCGTCGAAACGCGCTGCCTGCCCCCGCAGGGTCGCGGGATCGCGGTCGTGTCCCAGAGCGGCGCGATGGCTGCGGTGCTGGCGACGATGCTGCAGTCGCGCGAACTGGGTATTAGCTACACCGTTTCGACTGGCAACGAGGCCGCGAGCGGGGTGGAAGACTATCTCGACTGGCTCGTTGACGATGCGCACACACATGTCGTCGCCATGATCGTCGAGCATTTCCGCAAGCCGCGCGCCTTTCTGCAGGTGGTCGAGCGGTTGCGCGCGGCCGGCAAGGAAGTCGTCCTGCTGCACCCGGGGCGGTCCAGCGCCGCGCGGGAAAGTGCGGCGACCCATACCGGGGCGATGGCGGGCGACTACAAGGTCATGCGCGCGATGGTCGAGCAGGCAGGGGTCATCATGGCGGAGACCCTCGAAGAGCTGGCCGACGTTTCCGAGATCGCGGTGCGCTCGCCGGGCCTGCCGGAAGCGGGGGCAGCGGTGCTGGGCGAATCCGGTGCGTTCAAGGCGCTTACGCTCGACCTCTCCGAAGAACTGGACCTCTCATTGGCGCCGCTTGGCGATGCCGATAGTCCTGCACTCCGGGCTGCCTTGCCCGAGTTCGTTCCGGTCTCCAATCCGCTCGACATCACGGCCATGGGGCTGTCGCAGCCGCAGATCTATACCGAGACCATCGCGGCGCTGCTGGCAGACGAGCGCGTCGGCGCCATCCTGGTCGGGCTGATCCAGACCGATCCGACGACCTGTGCCTTGAAGTTTCCTGCCGTGCTCAAGGCTCTCGAAGGGCGAAAGAGCGGCAAGGCCGTTGTATTCGCGGGGCTGGACGAAGGTGCAGAAGTGCCTCGCGAGTGGCTTGAGCGGCTGCGCTCTGCCGGCATTGCCTGCTTCCCGAGCACGGAACGCGCCTTGCGGGCGATAGCACGGCTGACCCATCGCCCGGTGCAAGGCGGTGACAAACCGGCAGATCCCTTGCCCCTTGCCGTGCTGGAAGCGGGTACGATCCCCGAATATCGCGCCAAGCAGATGCTGACCGCTGCAGGGATTGCCTTTCCCGAGGGGCGCTTCGCAGCCAGCGCCGACGAAGCCGTGGCAGCCGCTGCGGCCCTTGGCGGGCGTGTCGCGATGAAGGCGCAGGCTTCGGCTCTGGGGCACAAGAGCGATGCCGGCGGGGTCAG
The DNA here is from genome assembly GCF_001368935.1 of Novosphingobium sp. KN65.2. Classification (NCBI taxonomy): domain Bacteria; kingdom Pseudomonadati; phylum Pseudomonadota; class Alphaproteobacteria; order Sphingomonadales; family Sphingomonadaceae; genus Novosphingobium; species Novosphingobium sp. KN65.2. The sequence goes on along the minus strand of NZ_CCBH010000003.1, from coordinate 8,703 downwards.
GCTGGGGCTTGAGGGCGAGGCTGCGGTTCGCGAGGCATGGGCGACGATGCACGAGGCCGTGGCGGCCTACGATCCCTCGATCGCGCTGGATGGCGTTCTGATCGAAGCCATGGGGCGGCCGGGCACGGAGATGATCGTAGGTGCCAAGCGCGATCCCGAATGGGGCGCGGTGGTCCTGGTCGGCTTCGGCGGCGTGACTGCGGAAGTCCTCGGCGATGTCACGCTGATCACCCCGGGTGAGAGTGTCGAAGCGATCGCCGCTGCCATTCAGGGGCTTGCCCAGGCACCCCTGCTGCGCGGCTTTCGCGGCAGCCCACCGCGTGATGTTGCGGCCTTGGCGCGCCTCGTCGAGACGGTCGGCAGGGTCATGCAGGGCAACGATCGCATCCTGGAGATCGATCTCAATCCCGTCATGCTTTACGAGGAAGGACAGGGGCTGTCAGTGCTCGATGCGCTGATGCTGGTCGCTTAAGGTGGCGAGGGGGCGATCAGGTGTCGCTATGCCAGATCGCCCTTAGCGCAGGAGCCAGATGCTCGCGATGTTCAGCGGGGATTCGTTCCATCAGATCCGTCTCGAACCGGTCGAGAATCGCGTTGGCCTCGATCATGATGGTCTCGCCGGCGGCCGTCAGATGCAGCCCGTGCGACTTGCCGTCGAGCGGTACCTTCTCGATCAGTCCACGTTCTTCGAGACGCCGCAGCAAGGGCACCATGTTCGCGCTCTTGATGTCGAGGACGCGGCCGATGTGGCTGGCTATCACGTTGGGTTCGGCTTGGATCATCAGCATGACCGAGGCATCCACCTGACGCAGGTCGAGCACGGAAAGGCGATCGTTGAGATCGCTCATCGCCGCTGCCGCAGCGCGCTTCAGCTGGTAACCTGGCCGGATTTCCAGCGGGTCGGTGACGTCATCTGCCACGTTGTCGATATCTCCCTGCACATGGCGTCAAGTCTTGGTGTTAAAGCTCGTTCACAACGAAGCAATCACTGTCAAGCCGGGCAACTGCCATTTATCCTTGTGCTTGCAGAATATTGCTATATAAGATAGCTATAAATAAGAATAGTGGGCGGGCGCAGAAATTGCGCGTCATCGGGCGGAAAAGCCCGAATTAGAGGGAGCAGGGCATGCGAGTGCATTCAAAAATCATGCGTGGAGTCTATGCGGCGTCGACGTGCTTGACGTTGGCGGCAGTCGGGCTGTCCACACCCGCGTTGGCTCAGGAAGGCGACGCGGAAGCACAGGCCAGGAGAGATCAGGCCGCCGGGAACATCATCGTCGTTACCGCCAGGCGGCGTGAGGAAAGCCTGCAGGAAACGCCGGTCGCGATCACGGCACTCTCCGCCGAAATGCTGGCAAGCCGGCAGATCCAGCAGACCCAGGACCTTGAGCGGGTTACCCCCAGCCTGCAGTTCAAATCCGCTGGTCAGCTCTCGGGCAACAGCGCGGCTACTGTCGTTTTCATTCGTGGCATTGGCCAGCTGGACCCGACCGCCGCGGTCGATCCGGGCGTCGGCATCTACATCGACGAAGTCTACGTCGGCCGGGCCGTCGGCGGGGCCATCGACTTCGGAGACATCGCCGGTGTCGAAGTGCTGCGCGGGCCGCAGGGCACGCTGTTCGGTCGCAACACGATCGGCGGCGCCATCCTCGTACGCACCAAGCAGCCGGTGCTTGGCGAATTCAGCGGCAAGGGCCGTGTGCGGATCGGCAACGACGACCTGCGCGAGGGCTTCGCAGCGCTCAACCTGCCGTTGGGTGAAACGGTCGCGGCACGCGTTTCGGGCGGTTTCCGCAAGCGTGACGGCTATGTCACGCGCGTCTTCGACGGACGCGATCTGGGCAATGACAATTCCTGGAGCCTGGGTGGCTCGATCAAGTGGGAGCCGTCGAGCGATTTCGACCTGTTCATCCGTGGCGATTACAACAAGCGCGATGAGAACGGCGCGCCGTTCGTATTCGCAGGGATCAACGAGAATGCACCGGTTCCGGCCATTGTCAGTGTCGGGGCCGGCTGCCCGGGCGCAACCATTCCCTTCGCGCCGGTGACCCCCGGAGATCCGCGCTTCGGCGCGCCATTCGTGCCATCGATTGACGATTCACGATGCGCCAATGACTATCAGGCGCTGGGCAAGTTCACCAATGGCGGTACCGCACCGGTCACCAGCACTTCGGAAACCTGGGGTCTGGCCGCGACCGCACGGGCGACCCTGTCGGACTGGTTGAGCTTCAAGACGATCACGTCCTATCGCAAGACGAAGTCGCGCGGCGTGCGTGATGCCGACAATACGCCGTTCGACATTCTGACCACCGACCTCACCACCAGCTCCGAGCAGTTCAGCCAGGAGTTCCAGTTCCAGCTCGATTTCGATCGGCTGAACATGATCGTGGGTGGCTTCTACTACAACGAGAAGAGCTTCGAGCGGGCCACGGTGCTGCTGGCTTTCCCGCCATCGCCGCCGGTCATTTCCTCGGTGCTTGCCGGTGGGCCGGGCAGCCGCGACCTGCAGCTCTCGGACCTCAAGACGGACTCGGTCGCAGGTTTCGGTGAAGTCTCCTACGAACTGACCGACGATCTCGAAGTGTCGGTCGGCGCGCGCTACACCAAGGACAAGAAGTCCTATATCGGCAACGTCAGCAGCCTGTTCCCCGCAACGCTGCCGGACCCCGATCCGCTTCCGACCGAGGCGATCCCCGATGGCGGGCCGCTCTACATCTATTATCGTCCCTATCGGAAGAGCTTCTCGGCGCTGACCGGTTCGGCGAGCATTCGCTACAACGTTGCGCCCTGGCTGAGCACATATGTCTCCTACGCCAACAGCTTCAAGTCGGGCGGGTTCAACACCCGCTACAACGCGCCGCCGGCGGGCTTTGTGCCGGTGCCCTTCGATGAGGAGAAGGTGACCAGCTACGAAGTGGGCGCAAAGTTCGATCTGGGCGACGTCCGCTTGAACCTTGCCGCCTTCCGCGCCGACTACAAGGACATCCAGCTCATCTTCCGCCAGGGCCCGGTGCCGCTGCTGTTCAATGCGGGCAAGGCGCGCATGCAGGGCTTCGAGGCTGAATTCAGCTATCACACGGCCTGGGGCCTGCAGATCGACGCGGGGCTGAGCCACCTCGACGACCAGATCCGCTCGGTTACCGCAATCCCCGGCGCAACCGCGACGATCGCGCCGGGTGACGAACTGCCGCTCACGCCCTCGTTCCAGGGCAACCTGGGCATCGGTTACGAAGTCATGCTGGGCAACTGGAGCCTGACCCCGCGCGTGGACGTCAGCTACCAGACCAAGACGACCTTCATCACCGGTAGCGTGCCCGAGATCGAACAGGGCGACTATGCGGTCACCAATGCATCGATCACGCTGGCGCAGGTCGGCAAGGGGCTCACGGTCCAGGCCGGTGTCCAGAACCTGTTCAATGAACACTACAAGGTTCAGGGCAATGCCTCGCTTGCGACGCTGGGCTATGCCGAAGTGATCTACGCCCGGCCGCGTGCCTGGTACATGCAGGTCGGCTATGAATTCTGATCATTCCCTGACTGGCGGTCTCTCCTGATCGCCGCGGCCCGGTATCCTGCCTGCACGGCAGGACCGGGCCATTCTTTTTTGTTTCGAGGACACGTTCGATGGAATTTCAGCGCATCAATCCCATGACCGGCAAGGTCGCTACGACCGCCAAGGCGATGCAAGCGGAAGAGATGGCAGCCATCGCGGCCAGTGCGGCTGCCGCGCAGCCGGAGTGGGGGCAGATGGGCCCCAGCGCCCGTCGCGCGGTTCTCAGCCGCGCTGCCGACGCTCTCGAAGCCCGGGCGGATCGGTTCGTGGACGCCATGATGGGCGAAATCGGCGCGACCGAGGGCTGGGCCCGGTTCAACGTCATGCTGGCCGCGGGCATGGTGCGTGAAGCCGCCGCCCTGACGACGCAGATCGCAGGTGAGGTTATCCCGTCGGACAAGCCGGGCTGCCTGGCCATGGCCGTGAAGGAGCCGGTCGGCGTCATTCTTGGCATTGCTCCGTGGAATGCCCCGGTGATCCTTGGCGTGCGTGCCATTGCGGTGCCGCTCGCCTGCGGCAATGCCGTCATCTTCAAGGCGAGCGAGACCTGCCCGGAGACGCACCGGCTGATCGTCGAAGCCTTCGCCGAAGCCGGATTTCCCGAAGGGCTGGTCCAGTGCGTGACCAATGCGCCGGCAGATGCCGGAGACGTCGTGGGCGCGCTCATCGATGCCCCTGAAGTACGCCGCATCAATTTCACCGGATCGACTGCGGTAGGCCGGATCATTGCCAAGCGCGCAGCCGAACACGTCAAACCCTGCCTGCTCGAACTGGGCGGCAAGGCTCCGTTCATCGTGCTGGAAGACGCCGATTTGGACGAGGCAGTGAAGGCGGCGGCCTTCGGTGCGTTCATGAACCAGGGCCAGATCTGCATGTCGACCGAACGCATCATCGTCGTCGATGCCGTGGCCGATGAATTCGCGCAGCGCTTCGCGGCCAAAGCCGCCTCGATGGCCGTGGGCGATCCGCGTGAGGGCAAGACCCCGCTCGGTGCCGTGGTGGATCGCAAGACGGTCGACCATTGCCTTGGCCTGATCGAGGACGCCGTCTCCAAGGGCGCCCGGCAGCTGGTCGGCGGCGATGCGCAAGGCGTGCTGATGCCGGCCCATGTTATCGATGGGGTCACCCCCGACATGAAACTGTTCCGCGATGAAAGCTTCGGGCCGGTCGTGGGGATCGTACGGGCACGTGATGCCGACCATGCCGTCGCGCTTGCCAATGACAGCGAATACGGCCTGTCCTCTGCCATATTCACGCGCGACATTCCGCGCGGGTTGCATCTGGCCCGGCAGGTGCGTGCAGGGATCTGTCACGTCAACGGACCGACCGTGCATGACGAACCGCAGATGCCCTTCGGTGGGGTCGGCGCATCGGGCTATGGCCGGTTCGGCGGCAGGCAGGGAATTGACAGCTTCACGGAAACCCGCTGGATCACGGTGGATACCCAGGACGGCCACTACCCGATCTGAGCCGCTGCTGCCTGCAAGGTGGCCGAACGAGACGGATAACAGGACCAGCCCCGGGCGGGAGAGAGACTTAGATGGCAACAGGCGTAACCGATCCGCGCGAGATCGTCGATTCCGGGAGGATGACCTGGCGACAGATCGTCGTCGTGGCCTTGTGCGTGCTGCTAAACGGGCTGGACGGCTTCGACGTTCTCTCGATCAGCTTTGCCGCACCGGGGATCGCTTCGGACTGGGGCGTGGACCGCGCAGCGCTGGGGATCATCCTCTCGATGGAACTGATCGGCATGTCGGTCGGCTCGATCCTGCTCGGCATGGTGGCCGACCGCGTGGGCCGCATTCCCATCGTGATCGTCAGTCTGCTCGTCATGGCCACAGGCATGACGGTCGCGGCGTTGGCCAGCGGGATCGTCGAACTGGCGGTTATCCGCCTGATCACCGGGCTCGGGATTGGCGGCATGTTGGCCTGTACCAACGCCATCGTCGCCGAAGCGTCGAATGCGCGCTATCGTTCGGCTGCCGTCGCGATCATGGCGGCGGGCTATCCGCTGGGAGCGATCGTCGGCGGTGCCATCGCATCCAGCCTGCTTGTCGACGGAACCTGGCGCGACATCTTTTGGCTGGGCGCGGGCATGACCATCGTCTTCCTGCCGATCGTCCTGCTGGTCCTGCCGGAATCGATCGATCTTTCCATGCGTCGGTTCGGCCCGGAACGGGCGCTGGACAAGGTCAACAAGTCGCTGCGGCGGCTGGGGCACCGGGTTGTCGAGATGGTGCCGCCGGTCGAAGTCGTGGCCAAGGCAGACCGGGCCGGGCTGTTCAAGGGCGACATGCGCCGCGTCACGATCCTGCTGACCGTGGCCTACTTTTTCCACATGACCGCGTTCTATTTCATCCTCAAGTGGATCCCCAAGATCGTGGTCGACCTCGGTTTCGAGCCTTCCGCAGCAGGCGGTGTCCTCGTCTGGGCGAACGTGGGCGGCATGACCGGATCGCTCCTGTTCAGCGTACTGGCAACGCGCATGCCGCTGCGCAGGCTGATGATCGCGATCCTTGTGCTCAGTTTCGTGATGATCGCGGCATTCGGCCTGACTTCCGGCGGCCTCGATCCCCTGAAGCGGGCGGCGGCGATTGCCGGGTTCTTCTCCAACGCCGCCGTCGTGGGCCTCTATGCCCTGATCGCGGCAGCCTATCCTGCGCAGTTGCGGGCAGGGGGGACCGGCATCGTCATCGGCATAGGGCGCGGCGGCGCGGCCCTTGGGCCGGTCGTGGCCGGGTTCCTGTTCGCCAGCGGTTTCGGCCTGCCTCTGGTGGCAGCTGCCATCGGTCTTGGTTCGATCGTCGCGGCATTCGCGATCCTTGGCCTGCCACTGGAGCGGCCGGTCGCACGCGGGCTCGCAGGCAAGTCGGCGCGCGGGGCCGGCTAGGCGCAACCGGATCGTGGACCGCGTGTGCATAGCGGGGTTTGCGATCTATCCATTCGGGCCGCGATGGCGCAGGGTGGGGCCATGCTACGCACTCTGTATTCCCCCATCGAACCTTACGAAACCGGCATGCTCGATACGGGCGAAGGCCATACCATCTATTATGAGCGCTGCGGTACGCCGGGAGCCAAGCCCGCCGTGTTCGTACATGGAGGGCCCGGCGGCGGCATAGCGCCGGCGCATCGCTGCCTGTTCGACCCCGAGCTGTACGATGTGTTGCTCTTCGACCAGCGCGGCTGCGGCAGGTCGACGCCCCATGCGGGCCTTGAGGACAACACGACCTGGCATCTGGTGGCCGATATCGAGAGGCTGCGCGCGCTTGTCGGCGCCGAGCAGTGGCTCGTCTTCGGCGGGTCCTGGGGTTCGACCCTCGGGCTGGCCTATGCGCAGACCCATCCCGAACGGGTAAGCGAACTGGTCCTGCGCGGCATCTACCTGTGTTCGAAGCCGGAGCTCGACTGGTTCTACCAGTTCGGCGTCTCGCAGATGTTCCCGGACAAGTACGAGCGCCTGATCGCTCCCATCCCCGAGGCGGAGCGCGGCGACATCCTGCGGGCCTACCATCGTCGCCTGACGACGGGGCCGACGGAGGACCGGATCGCGGCCGCCCGGACCTGGAGCATGTTCGAAGGAGAAACGATCACGCTGCTGCCCGACCCGGCGATGTCCGCGCAGCATGACGACGGCCATTTCGCTCTGGCCTTCGCCCGGCTGGAGACGCATTACTTCGTCAACGCGTGCTGGCTCGAGCCGGGGCAGCTGCTGCGCGATGCGCACAAGCTCGGGCAAATCCCGGGCACGATCGTCCACGGTCGCTACGACATGCCGTGTCCGGCCCATTATGCCTGGGCGCTGCACAAGGCATGGCCGGAGGCCGACTTCCACCTCATCGAAGGGGCGGGGCACGCCTATTCCGAACCGGGAATTCTCGACCGGCTCATCCGCGCGACCGACCGGTATGCCGGAAAGCGGGCGGACTAGCAGGCAAAAGCCGGGACTTGTCCGAGCTAGGCCGAATGAGCGTCGCGAGTTGCCGGATCGCGAAGGTGCGAGGCCAGCGCGGCAAGGTCCGATGCGAAGTTCGCTTCCTCGCGTTCTCGCGCCGCGCCGTCGAGCCGCAGCAGGTAGCTGGGATGTGCCGTCAGCAGAAAGGGAGCGCGATCGGGCAGTGACAGCAGGCGACCGCGTTCGCGGCCGATGGACGGCGTGCGTCCGGTAAGACCGCGAACGGCGCTGGCGCCGAGCGCCAGGACGATGCGGGGTTGCACCAATGCACGCTCCTTATCCAGCCACCAGCGGCAGGTGTCGATCTCTCGCGCGGTCGGGTTCTGGTGCAGGCGCTGCTTGCCCCGCGCGGTGAACTTGAAATGTTTGACGGCATTGGTGAGGTAAGCGTCCTGCCTGTCAATTCCGGCGGCGGCGAGATGGGCATTGAGGACTTCTCCGGCTGGACCGACGAATGGGCGCCCGGCCATTTCCTCGTTGTCTCCCGGCTGCTCGCCCACAATCATCAGGCGGGCACCGGGAGAACCTTCGCCGGGAACTGCCGCAGTCCCGTTGCAGCCGATCTGGCACCGGCGGCACCGCGCGATACCCTCGGCAAGCGCGCCGAGATCGACCGGCGGCTCTTCGGCGAGCAGTTCCGTGCCTTGCGCGATCATCGAGGTCTCGCGCTTTTGCGCGCCGGCGATCAGGTCGGCAATGTCGCGCGCTTCGGGCAGGTTGTGCCAGTAGCGGCGCGGCATCTCCTTGATCATGGCCTTGGTCTTGAGGCGTGCCGGGTTGAAGATCGACCGGTAGTAACCGCGCCAAAGGTCCTCCGCGGCATCGGCGGCGGGGGCCTGAGCGCGCGTGGCTGCAGGGCCGCGCACCAGTTCCGTCCCGTCCCAATGCAGGCTCAGTCGCGGGGTGAGGATGGACCAGTGCTGGTTGGTGAACCGCTCGATGAAGAAGCTTGCGTTGGCAAGCTCGATGCGGTGTTCCGGCTCGAACCACGCGATATAGCGTTCGTCGCCTGCATCGTCATCGACCCGGCGGAAGCGCACGAAAGCGCGCATCTTGTGTATGTCGCGGCGGACCTGCTGGGCAAGGCGGCGCAGGTTCGCGACATCGGCGTCGGTGGTGTCCTCGATCAGCCGTGGGTGCTTCTGCAACCGCCAAAGCGTGCGATAGAGCAGATCGAGCGTAACGGCCCGATTGTTAC
>NZ_CCBH010000002.1:0-89301 GCF_001368935.1 Novosphingobium sp. KN65.2 | reverse complement strand
CGGCCGCGGAGCCCGCCGCATCCCCACCCCCCGCCGGCGGGCTCCATTCCTGTTTCAAATCCCTTTTCCATGCCGCCAACAATAGCGGGACGAGGCAATACGATCATGCAAGCTGACGATACGGTTCTCGCATACATCATCGATACCCAAATCGAGATCTTCGAGCAGGCCAGACTGGACCTGCAGCTTTCCATTCCGAAGATTGCCCAGAAGGCCGACCTGTCTGTCGCGACGGTCCAGGCATGGGCACAGGGACGCAATGCCTTGTCTCTTTGGGGACTGAAGAAGCTGCTTCGTGTCGAGGCGCTCCGCCACCTACTCTCTCGACTGTTCGATCCCGAAGAGGCCGCGCTGGTCCCGGTGATCAATGACCTCGACCACGACGCCGTCGAGGATGCCTGCCGCGAGTTCCTGAACCGAAAGGCCGAGGCGCATCACAAGGACAGCCCGAAGGGCCGCGATATCTCCGACTGCGAACGCGACGACCTCGACGAAAGTATCGCGCGTCTGCGGTCGCGGACGAACTGAAATCCGACGCAGGGGCGGCTGCGAAAGCGGGAGGATGGGGGCCAGCGTTTCCTACCAGGCACGATCGGAGCGGAGGCGCAATCCCTGCCTAACCGCCGTGTCGAATCCTCCCCCGCCACAGATTTGAAAGGTCCGGCATGAACGCGATCACATTCCAGAGTCACGGTTCGCAGCAATGGCGGATGCTCCGCCGGAACCTCCGAGACGGGATGCCGATCGAGGAAGCCGCACCGCTGTCCAACATGGGCCTGCTCGAAGCCGAGATGCTCGCCGACCTGGACCGCAAGAACCCGCCGCCCCCCGAAGCCTTCGAGCTTCTCTACGATCCCGACGCGCCGGCGGCCGCGTCAACCACTGAAGCAAAGGAGGCCGACATGGCCAAGCACGAAGAAGAAGGCGCTGGCGAGTACAAGCGGCCCGATGCCGCCAAGGCATTCGAGATTTACGACAAGCAGATCAAACCGAAGCTAGTAAGGATCGACACCGCCAAAGGCGAATGCTCACAGCCTTGGCAGGACATCAAGGAAATCGCGAATTATCCGCGTGAAGTGATGAACTTCATCATCAAAATCGACACCATCGAAGATGAAGCAAAGCGCGATCACTTCCTGCTCGCCCTCTCTGATGGACTTAGAGTCCGCAAGCATTTCCTGCCGCGTGATTTGGTGACGATAGCGAGAGGCGAGGACGGTGCCGAACTGGTCCCGACCGGCGAACGTGACGACGACGAGCTGCTTGTCGACCAGGACGAAGACGAAGGTGAAGGTCTGCCCCTCGCCGCTGCCGAGCAATTCACCGAAGCCAGCGAGGAAGAGGTTGCGCAGCAGACCGGACGTGGCCGCGGCCGCAAGAAGGCCGAGCCCGCCCCTGGCACTGGCGCGGCGGCACGCGCCGCGATGAGCAAGCCCGCTTCGCAATCCGCAGCAGCACTGAACTGATCTTGTCGTCAGCGCTTCGGCGCTGGCGCCACCGGACCGTGGCAGGTGGCTTACCCGCCTCTTGAATGGCCTGCCACGGCGAGGATGGCGCAGATTTATGGGGGACCTCAAATGGGTTTCGAAACCATCGAGAATTGCAAGCCGAATGCCTCGCAAGACAGTGTTCCTGCCGATGGCATCAGGATCAAAGCCAGGGTACTGGCCCGCCGCAATGGCGGTGAACCGACCCGCTATATCCAGATCTCCGTCGGCACCGGCCTTGCCAAGAAGCTTGCTCTCAACGGCGAGGAAACCAAGGTCACGCTGGCATTTGGCACCGGTCCCGATTCCGGAAAGATCAGGCTTGCCGTCGACATCAGCCAAGGATCCTTCCCCGCCAGGCGTGACAAGAAGGGGCGCTACGCCATCACGTTGAATGGCCCGAGTTGCGACGGGTTGTTCAGTCTCGATTTCCCGACCTTCACGATCCCGGAAATCGAGCCCATCTACACCACCGGCAAGCCGCCCGCGATCATCTTCAAGGCATCAGACGAGATGCTCGAGCTCGCGGACTGATCCGATGAGCGGCTATCTCGCACTTGATCTCAGCAAGACTTCGACGGGCTGGGCACTTTGGGTGCCAGGCACCGATGCGCCGCGTTACGGCCACTGGCAGCTTGGTTCCCAATGGACCACCGATGGCGGTGTCTACGCCAAATTGCACCGCAATCTTTCCGACCTCCACAAGGTCATGCCGTTTGAGAACCTCTATTTCGAGGAGCCAATCAATCCGGCTCATCTCTCCGGCAGCACCAGCATACAGACCGTATGGATGCTTGGCGGCCTCGCCGCACATGCGCAGTCGTTCGGCCACATCAAGCGCTGCCGCATTGTCAAAGCCGTCAACATCGAACGCTGGCGCAAGGACTTCATCGGCGACATGGTCGTCCGAGAGGTCAAGGCCGGTGTCCGGCGGAAACGCAAAGCCGGTGAGAAGGCCAGCGCCACCGACCAATTGAAGCGGCTGACGATCGAACGTTGCCGGCAATACGGCTTCACCCCCCGCAAGAACGACGAAGCCGATGCCATCGGCATCCTGACCTATTCGATCCTGCTCGATGGCGTCACCCCGCCCTGGGTCAGCGCCGAGACGCTGCGGCCGGTCTTCGAAGGCGCCGGCACATGATGGCCGCACGCCCCTTCGCCGATGCCGGAAACATCACCTCGACTGAGGAAGAAGACGCGATCCTGTTGGATCTCGCCCGCCGCGATGCGATGCGGTCGATGCGCTTCGAAGTCCCGGATGCCGAGGAGTATGCCAGGCGCCTCCCCGCCGGTGTCGTCGAGGCCCTGAAGAGTGGTTGGAAGTCTCCGACCGGCTTTCGTGTCACCTCCGACCGCGCAGATCTCCTGCGCCCATACAGCCTTGTCGAATGCAAGGGCACGCACCTCAGCGCCTTCGGTCTCAATGTCCGCCGCGTGCTCCTGCAGTGGGACCGTGAGGAGGCCGAGGAACAACGTTGGATCGGGAAGAAGCGGACATGAGCAATGACAAAATGACTGCAACCTCTGAACTGATTTGCGGCCTGCAGTTCGAGATGTTCCCTGTTGAGCGACCTTCTCCGCGTGAGATTGTGGATGCGGCCCTAGCTCATAACCCTGTCGCGATCTTCGCAATGCTTTCCGGTGGTGATGGCAGTTTGGGGACCACACATTGGTGCATGAACAACATCCCTGGATGCGAAGTCCTGCATATCAACACGGGGATAGGCATAGAGCGAACGCGCATGTTTGTTCGCGAGACATGCAAACAGCAGGGTTGGCCTCTAACAGAGCTTCGCGCGAAAGAAGATTGCGGGCAAGACTACGACGAGATCGTTAGCGAGCACGGCTTCCCCGGACCGGCCGGTCACCAGTTTATGTATGCTCGGCTCAAAGAGCGTGCCGTCGAATTGATTGTCCGCCAGCGCAAGACCAACCGCTCAGACAAGGTGATGCTCCTCACCGGAATCTGCCACGACGATAGCGTGCGTCGGAGTGGCTATGGCGGGCGCGAAGTAAACTTCAAAGGCGCTCAAATGTGGGTAAACCCCATGTACTGGGTGGGCCAGAGCTTCATCTATCACCATCTCAGGGCATCCGGTCTGCCACGTAACCCCGTGGCCGTTGAACTCGGAATGTCGGGAGAATGCCTCTGTGGAGCATTCGCCAACAAAGGAGAGTTGGCAATCGTAAGGCGGGTTTGCCCGACTACGGCTGCTCGCATTGAGAATCTTCAGAGCCGCATTTCAAACCGACATCCTTGGGGATGGGAAGAACGTCCGCCGAGAGAGCGAGACACCAAGACGATCGAGATGTTCTCCCCGATGTGCGTCAATTGCCTCAAGTCGGAAAGGCTCGACGCATGATTTGCCCCGTACATAATTCTAAGCTCACTGTAGCCCAGACCAAGGTCCTGCGGGTTCTCGAACAGGCCGCTGATGCCGGCCGCCCCTGCCCCACCAACATGGAGATCTGCGACCGCGTCGGGATCGACGACGTCACGCCCATGATCCGCGCCCTGGCACGCAAAGGGCATATCATGATCGAGAGCGGTCATATGTGGCGCATCGTCACCCTAGTCGCCAGCGGCCGGGAGCTTGTGTCGACCTCGGCGGCGAAGCGCGGCCGGAGGTAAGACCTGAGATGTCCGGCTTCATAGCTCTCTACCGTGACACCAAGGATCATCCGCTATTCGCGGGAGATTCACAGCGCCTCGGTGCATGGTGCTGGCTCTTGATGACGGCTTGCTGGAAGCCGAGCCGCTTCAATGTCGGCGGTACGACACTGACGCTCGAACGCGGTCAACTCTGCGTGTCCCGCGCTCAACTTTCAAAGGAATGGGGGTGGTCTCCGTCCGCGGTAGAGCGGTTTTTGACCCGGTTGCAAACCGAACAGATGATCGGACGGGAAACCGGACAGGGTCGGTCAATCGTAACTATCTGCAATTACGAGAAATATCAGGACCTGAACGGAGAGGCCGGACAGGCAACCGGACAGGCAACCGGACAGCCACCGGACAGCCACCGGACAACTAAAGAACAAGGGAACAAGGGAACCATTATAGAGGAAGAGACTATCGTCTCTCCCTCTGACGCGAGCGCGGGTGAAGAACTTGCACTCGTCGGACGCGATGAAATTCCATCACCGAAACCGAAGCGCTCGACGATGGCCAAGCGCCAGTCCGGTATCGACACACCACTTCCCGAAAACTTCCAGCCCAGCCTTGGACCGCAAGCCCAGCGCATCGTCGACGGCTGGCCGCCCGGCATGCTCGATCGAGAACTCTTCGCCTTCTGTAGTCACGCCGAGGCGAATGGTCGACTGGCCAAAAACTGGAACGGGGCTTTCGGCACCTGGATCGCCAAAGCCGAAGAACGAAGGATCTCCAATGGCAACCGAAGCACGACAGGTCGGACAGGTACTGCCCGCAGTGGCGCCTCAAGCGGAGGTTACAAACCTGCCGCTGGCTTCCAGCGTCGACTTGCAGAGGCTCGATCTCGCGAAGCTGCCGAAGCGGCTGACCGATCAGATGATCGCTCGGCTCGAAGCAATGGCGAACTGCCGTTTGCCGGATCCAGAGCCTTGCCGAGAGAGTGATTTCATGGCGGCGATGACAGCCCTGCAGGCCAGTTTGCCCAGCCAGCACCGTGGTGACATCTCGCTCGAGGTGCAAGCCGAGACCTACCAGCAGATGCTTGGCAAGTACCCGTTCGAGGCGATCAAGTACCTCGAGGTGAAGGCACTGGAACGATGCCAATGGTTCCCAACCATCGCGGAGTGCCTTGCGATCCTCCGGGAGTTTCCGACCCGCAATCCGCTGGCGGCGAAGCGCGATACCGTCCTGCGTCGGATCAGCCAGGAGCACACCACCCGCTTCGATGACGCCATGGCGCGGCTCGCGGCCGAGGATGCTCCGCAGGAATGGATCGACGCCCTGCCTGATACCTGGAAGCAGATCGCCGAGACCCGGATGCTGCTCTGGCTCCATCCCGACGGGGCCTACACGCTGCGCCGGAGAAAGCCGGCGTGAGCGATGCGGCCGATGATTGGCTGGCCAATGCGCCAGGCCGTTGGCCTTTCGAGGACATGTTGGCGTGGTGCGAGAACAACAATTCGCTCCCGGTCAGCCGCGAAATGGAGCGCTGGTACTACGTCGACACCGTCGATCTGCCAACGGGACGAACGAACGAAATCAAGGTGCTGGAAGGTGTTGATGCCGCAGCAGCAAGGAAACTCACCAGAGGCGAACTCGGAGACTTCGCCGGATGGCCGGAGGAGCGAATGAAGGGTTATCGAAGTTGGCTCAGGTCCTGCATCAGGCGCGGCGTCACCAACGCCAGATACGCCCAGATGACGCAGGGAGGCTTGCTGTGACGATCAAGCGAACCAGCCTGACCCCTTACGCCAAGTTCATGCAGGACCCCGATCCGGCCGGTGCCCGACGCTTCGCCGCGAAGCTCTGGCACGACAACGGAACGATCATCCTCCTGCCGGACAGCATCGCTCGCCTGCCCTGGCAGGACCGGGAGCTTCTGGAACAGATCACCGGCAAAATTTACGGACAAAGGAACGATTGATGACTGATGGGTCCAAGAATTTGACCGATGCAGAGGCTCGTGAGGCCGCACGGATCGAACGGGCTGAAGCGGCACGCCGCTATCCGATCGACGAACGCCGGCGGGTCAAGGCGGTGATCGAGCGCGACCGTGCCGATCGTGCGCGGGACGACATGCGCGAAGCGGCCCAGCTTGAGGTCAGCGATGGCAACTTCGTCCACCTCGACGACACCGTCATGGAACCGACGCCGGAATGGAAGGCGAAGGGCGACGTCGAGCGCTTCACGCCCAAGGCACCGGATGGGACGGTACGGTCGGTCTCGACGGTGCGCAGGGTCCGGACGCCGATCATCAACCAGCTCCATGGCCGTGGAAGCATTACCGATGATCAGCGCGCCGCGTTGGAATGGTATCGGGACCAGTTCGAAGCCGCGCGTCTTGATGGCCGCTACAAATCCAATCACCTCAGCCTGTCCGGCAATACCGGCGGTGGGTCAGGCGGGCTCGGCCAGTCCCCGATGCCACTGAATGATTTCGAGGCTACGGCAAGGAGGAACCTTCGGGCGGTTCGATCCAGCATGACGGCGATGTATCTGCGGTTCCTCGACGCCGTCGTGATCGAAAATATTCCGCTGACCAGATCCTACATCTTTGCCAAGTGCCCACCCCGCAAAGCCGTCGTCAGATTCCGCCAAGTATCTGAAGAGATTGTAAAATTCTGTCAAAGTGAGCGTGTCGACCTGAAGAAATCCACAGGCGATTCGGAGCGGGGTTGACCGTGTTCGAGATGTCAATCATTTTTCTACCATCGCGTCAGAGGCATGAGGAGGTCATGTGACTACCTCTCAACGACGCGATAAACCCATGAAATCTGCGGCTTTCTGATATGGCGCGACCGGCTACAAAGCACTCGGCGCGGCTGAAAAAGCTCGAGGAAGCAAGGCCGAAGGTCATGGCCTTGCCTCGCGGCGAGATCCTGACCTCGCAGCCGATGGCCGGCATACTCGGAGTGCGCTGGGCCACCCTGCGGGACTGGTGCGACGAGATCGATGGGTTCGAACAAAGTGGCGCCTTCATGCGCGGATCCAACGGCTTGAAGTACGAGTTCTGCCCGGTCCGAACCATCTGGTTCCTGATCGAGCATTTCCGGGCCTTAACCGAAACCGAAATCGAGAAGGCTGAGCGCATCAACGCCATGGCCTTGGGTGCCGATGCGCAAACCATGCGCGGCATCGACCTCGATGACATGAAGAAGATCCTCGATACACAGGGTCGCCTCATGGACATGCGGGAGCGCGCCGGCGCCCTGGTTGATGCGGGAACGACCCGAACGGTCCTGAACCAGGTCTTTTCCCGGATGCAGGAAGTCGCGTTGACAGCACCGCAGGAACTGGACCCCTCCGGACAGTGGCCTCCGGAAGTACGGGCGATCATCGACAAGGCCATGCAAGGTGTACTGCTCCGCCAGCGCGCAGCGGCGCGCACGGTTATCGAAGGGCTCAGACAAGGAACGGATTGACGCATGAACGCCTTGATGTCGCCCGCTGCATTGCAGGACGGCATCGAGGAACTGGCGTCCGGTGAATGTCTAGTCGACGCCTTCGATCTGATCGGTGCCGCGATCGAGCTGCTGACCCCGCCGGAATCGATCAGTACCGTCGACTGCGCCGAAAAATACCGCAAACTGCCGGGCCCCGAAGACGGCGCCGTGATCCCTTATGATCGCTGGCGGACACCACACAACATCGGGCCGATGAATGCACTCGATGACGAGGCCTGCAACCTTCTGGTGATGCCGAAGCCGTCACGCAGCGGCGGCACAGCGGTCATGGAAAACTACGTGTTCAAGCGGATCAAGTTCGGTCCGATGACATGGGTTTCCTGGGTCCTGAACAGCGACGAAGCGGTAACCGCCTACTGCCGAAACGTCGTGAAACCGATGTTCGAGTTAAACCCGGACTTGCAGGCCCGCGTCGGCACCGCCCGCGGCGATGATACCGATGCCTTCAAGAAGATCCGGGGCTATCCCGTCGAATGGCTCAGCGCCAAGGACTCGACGTTCCGGAACCGCCAACCCGGCGTGATGGTGCTCGACGAGTCCGACGCCAACACCAAGAAGTACCAGTCCAGCCCGCGCACCCAGATCGACGGTCGCCAGAAGCTTCTGGGAAACCGCAAGAAGGGCGCGATTATCTCGCACCCCGACCTTGGCTGGAAAGCAGGCGTCGGCGCCGCCTACGAGGACACCAGTCGCGGCATCTTCGTCCTGCGGTGCTGCCACTGCCTCAGCCACGCCGCGGCCTACGCCACGAAGTTCTGGCCCGGTGTCCCTCAGTTCAAGCTGGACTGGCAGAAGGATCCAGAGGCTTCGACCGACGAAAGGCTCGACATGGCCGAGAAGACGGCCGCGATCTATTGCCCCCATTGCGGCGCCGCGATCAGCGATGACGAACGAAGGGCCATGATCGATGCCGCCGTGACCAGCGGTGGCAACGCCATCGATGGCTACATGCACCGCGGCCAACGGCTCGATCCCGAAGCCGGTGTCATCGGCGATCCGGACCCGACGCCCAATCGGGGTTTCTGGGTTCACGGCACCATGCTCAAGACCGAGACGATGGGCAAACTGGCCCGCGACTACCAGGCGGCCCTGATCCACTACGAGCGCACCAGGGACCCCAAGCTGCTCAAGGAATTCATGTCGAAGCAGCTCGGCGAGATCTTCGAAGGCGCCGCGACGCTGGGCAATCTCAGCGCCGACAAGGTCATGGAGCGCGCGAAACCATCGGATCAGAACCCTGGCTACGACCGCGGAACAGTCCCTGCAGAGGTGCGGTTTATCACCGCCGCGGTAGATACCGGTGCCCGCAAGTTCGACGTCGCCTTCAAGGGCTGGGATCTCGAGGGCCGGTCCTGGCTGATCGATCGCCTCACAATCCGGCAACGCCGACACGCCGATGGGACGATGCGCGACCTCCACTTGTCGCAGAACGTCGATGACTGGCTTGTCCTGATCGACGAGGTTGTGGAGCGGCGGTTCCCGCTGGAAGACGATCCAGACCTCGTCATGCCGGTGGCGTGCATCTGCGTCGACAGCGGCGACGGCAACGTGACCTGGAAGGCGCGCGAATTCGCACGCCGCGCCCTCACCGCCGGGCATGTCTGGGGCAAGCGATGGGCAAAGGTGAAACTCATCAAGGGTGCCAGCGGCAAGCGACCGGCGGTGCCTGATGCCCCGCGCAAGGTCGACAAGGGTGAGGACGGCAAGCCCGTCGAACCAGTCATTGTCGAGTACACGCTCGGCGCCGACGAGTTGAAGGTCACGATCTACGAGCGTCTTGCCATCGATGACGGATCGCCGGGAGAATGCAGCTTCTATCGCGGCTTCGAGCAGCGCTTTGCCGACGAGTTCTTCGGTGAAACCAAGACCGACGGCAAATGGGTCCGATCCGGCCCGAACGAAACTCTCGACCTCTACGGCTACGCCGAAGCGGCCCGGCAAATCCTGAAGCCGGACCGAGCAGACATCAAGTGGGCCCAAGGCAAACTGCCGCCTTGGGCCAAGCCCGTTCCCCTTCAACCGAAAGGGGGTGATCCGGTCCGCGGCGGGAACGAGGCACCAGCACAGGCAGAACCGAAGAAGAAGCGGAGCACGATCGACCGCTTTGCCGCACTGAACCAAAGGAACTGAACCACCGATGGCCACCATCACTGAACTCGAGACCTACATCGCGGAGGCCGAAGCCGCTCGCCATACGGTCGCGACCAGCGGTGCGGTCATGGACGTCTGGCGCGATGGCCGCCGTCTGCGGATGCGGATCGGGACAGTGGCCGAGCTCAACGAGTACATCGCCACTCTCCGCTCCGAACTGGTGCAGGCCCAGATCGAAGCCGGCGTGACACCGACCCGCCGCCGCCGAGCGATCGGCCTGGCATGGAGAAACTGACGTGGGCATGATGGCAAGTCTCAGGGCCGCATTCAGTTTCGGCGGCAACCAGACCAACCAGAAGCGCGATGCCGCGCGTCATGACATCTCGGAATTCTCGGGTTGGCGGCCAAACACCCGCTTCGCCGGAACCACCAACTACGGCGATGCCGATACGATCCGGAACCGGGCTCGCAGCCTCGACGAGGATAATGGCTGGATCAATGCCGGCCTCGATCGCCGCGTCGAATCCGTCATCGGTTCGCGTATCCGCCTCAGCGCCCAGCCCCGTCATGAACTGCTGAACCGCGACTATGCCTGGCGCATGGGCTGGACCGCGTTGGTGCAGTCCCGTTACGAGGTCTGGGCCAACGACATCGAGCATCGCAATGATGCACGCCAGCGTCTCAGTTTCGGTGCGCAGGCCAAACTGGCCTACCTGACCTATGCCCGGGATGGCGCCTGCGCCGCTGAGATCCGCGACAACGCCCGGGGCATCAGCAACACAACGAATGTCCTGCTCATCGAACCGGAGCGGGTCAGCCACCCCCAGGACCGCGGCCTCATGGAGTCGCCGCGTCTACGCAACGGTTTCGCCTATGACGAGAATGGTGCCGCGCTCGGCGCCTATGTCCGTTCCGCTCATCCGGCCGATCCCAATGCCGGTTTCGAGACCGCACGCTGGGATTATATCCCGATGCGTGGCCCCACCGGCCGCGCCAAGTTCCTGTACTGCTTCTCGCCCCGCCGGGTCGAACAGGAACGCGGGGTCAGTAAGCTTGCCGAGGTCATGGTTCCGGCAAAGATGCTGGACCGGGCCGATCGCGCCGAAGTCAACGCCGCCCTCAAGGCCGCGATCTTCTCGCTGTTCATCAAGTCGCCGGGCACGACCGATGATCTCGAAGGAGCCCTGAATGCCCCGACCGGTGACAACGAAAGTGGCGTCGATCCATGGATTGATGCCTACCTCGGTCTCCGGGAGAAACAGCCGGTCTACGTCGAAGGCGCCCAGGTCACGCACCTGCTACCCGGCGAGGAAGTCCAGGCCCCGAACGCCTCTCACCCGAACTCGAACTATGCTGATTTCGCGAACTTCATCCTGCGCAAGGTGGCTGGTTCGCTCGGTGTGGCGCCACCACAACTGTCCGGTGATTGGGTCGGCATCAACTATTCCAGCGCCCGCGCGATGCTCAACGAGCTCTGGCGTTCATTCCTCGAAGACCGCCACTACTTCACCCAGCACTTCCTGACCCCGATCTATGCGGCATGGCTTGAGGTCGAAGTGGCCAATGGAGACGTCAAGATTCCGGGCGGCCCCGCGAACTTCTACCGCAACAAGACTGCGATCTGCATGTGCGAGTGGATCGGTCCCGGACGCGGATCGGTGGATCCTCTCAAGGAAGCAAACGCCAACAATCTCGACGAAGCCGCGGGTCGCAAATCGGTGGTCGAATCCATCCTCGAAACCGGGCGCGATCCTTCTGATGTCCTGGCCGAAGAGGACTGGTACCTCAAGGAACGTGCGAGGCGCGGGCTCCCTGAGATCAATCGCAACGTCAAGGCAGCGCCCGCGGACTCCGAGGAAAGCGGAACCGGTGCGACGCAGGACGATCGTGACGGCGACGGCATCCCACAGGAAGACAAGCGAAAGAAGCCTCAGAAGGAGCCCGCACAGTGACGGCATTCCCGCTCTGGGCTGAACGGCTCTACAACAGGCCGCTCGCCCTTGAACCGTTCAAGAACGAAGTCCTCTGCGAGTTCGCGCAGTCACGCATCTTCGGGACCAAGCCCGACAAGATCACGTCGGCCGAACTGGACCGTCCGTCAGCACTGGCGAGCGAGGCATCATTCTACCGTGACGGAGAGCGCCTGCCCTATGCCGTCAAGGATGGCATCGCTGTCGTTCCGGTTCGCGGAACCTTGGTGCAGCGTGCAGGCTGGCTCGATGCCGAAAGTGGCCTTGTCGGCTACGACAGGTTCATCAAGGTCGCCAAGACGGCGTCGAATGACCCCGAAGTTTCCGGCATCTGGGTCCCCTTCGATTCCGGTGGTGGTGAATGCGCCGGGCTCTTTGCCGCTGCCGAAGAACTGGCCAGCATGGCAAAGGCCGAAGGTGGCAAACCGATCTACGCCTGGATCGACGAGCGGGCATGCAGCGCCGCCTACGTCCTCGCCAGCGCTTGCGACAAGATCCATGGCCGCCGCGAAGCGATGGGCGGCTCGATTGCAGCCATCATCAACGTCATCGACAAGTCCAAGGCCTTCGCCGAGGCCGGACTTAAACCGATCGTTGTCCGCTCCGAGTGGGCGGACCGCAAGGCCCGCGGCCAAGCCGGTGAGGAGATCGATGCCGAGACCGTGGCGTGGTTGGCGGGTCTCGTCGACGAAGCCAGCAATCAGATCGTCGAGTTCGTTGCCGCCATGCGCGGTATCAAGCAGCAAGCCATTCGCGACCTGCGCGGCGAGGCTTTCACCGGTAACGACCTCGTTAAGTATCGCCTCATGGATGGCATCATGGCGGAAGCCGATGCCTGGGCTGCATTGAAGGCCGAAGCCCGGTCCGCCTGACCGGCAAATCAGGACACCAGACATGACGACAAGCAAACGCCTCGCGGCGTTCCGCGAGCGCGCCGAAGACGTGCGCGCCGAAGACATTCAGACCCCGGACTGCCCGGGAGACGAAGACCGGGAAACCCCTCCCGAACCCAAATCCAGGAAGAAGGAAAAATCCATGGATGAAGAGCAGAAGGCCGCCCTCGACGCGGCTCGGACGGAGGGCCGTGAAGCCGGCTTCAAGTCCGCGAATGATCGCATGAACGCCGTCTTCGCCTCCGAGCATTACGCCGGTCGCGAAGCTATCGCCGCTAAGATGCTCGGAAAGGCCAGCATGACGGCGGAAGACATCATCGATGTCCTCGCCAGCACGCCGAAGGAAGCCGCTGGCACTTCGGCCCTCACCGAAGAGGAACAGCGCGCCGCTGCCGAAGAGGCCGGTCGCCAGGAAATGAAGGCTGAGCTCGGCAAGACCGAGAACAGCAAAGTCGACCCCAACGGCAACGGCAAGTCCGAGCCGAAGCAGAGCGCTTCGAAGGCTTGGAACAACGTCATCGCCCGCATGACCCCGAACAAGGCCGCCTGACCGGCGCGCCCCTCCGAAAGGAACTGAACAATGGCTGCACTCACTGAAGGGATGCACGAGGGCGAGTTCATCGGCGAACTTGCTATGGGCATCGGCTACCACATCAAGGAAGTGACCCTGACCAGCGGCGAGAACCTCGTCGCGGGCGCCGTCGTCGGCAAGGTCACCACCGGCGGCAAGTACGTCGCCTACGACAACACCGCCAGCGATGGCTCCGAAACCGCCGCCGGCATCCTCTACGCCGCAGTCGATGCGTCGGGTGGCGACGTCACCAATGCCCGCATCGTGTTCCGCGGTCCCGCCATCGTGAACGGCAACGATCTCACCTGGGACGCCGCCAATGACGCCGCCGCGATCACGGCCGGCAAGGCGGACCTCGACACCCTCGGCATCAAGGTCGCCTGACGGCGAGCCTAGCAAAAAGGACCTCTACCCATGGCTCACATGGATATCTTCAATGACGATGCCTTCGGCCTCGTCGCCATGACCGAAGCCGTCGAGAAGATGCCCACGGTTCCGACCTTCCTCGGCAACCTTGGAATCTTCGCCGACGAAGGCGTCACGACCGACGTCGTCTCGATCGAGCAGAAGGGCATGACCCTCGAGCTGATCCCCACCAGCCAGCGCGGCACCGAGCCGCCGATGGGCAGCACCGACAAGCGCTCGCTGCGTCACTTCTCGATCCCGCGTATCGCCAAGGGTGACCAGGTATTTGCCCGCGAGGTACAGAACCTGCGCGCCTTCGGCACCGAGAGCGAACTGGAATCGGTGATCCGCGTCATCGCCCAGAAGCAGAACAAGCTGCTGACGGAGCACGCGCTGACGATGGAATACCACCGTCTCGGCGCCCTGCAGGGCATCCTGCTCGATGCCGATGGGTCGACGCTCTACAACTACTTCACCGAGTTTGGCATCACCCAGCCCACCGAGATCGACTTTGATCTCGACAACGCCAGCCCGACGGCAGGTGCCCTCAAGAACAAGATTGCGGCGGCAAAGCGTACCGCGATCCGTGCCCTTGGGGGTTCTTACGTCCCCGGCATCACCCGGTTCCTCTGGCTCTGTGGCGACACCTTCTACGACCAGTTCACCGCTCACAGCGACGTCCGGTCGACTTACGCCAATTGGGAAGCGGCGCAGGCCCTGCGCGGTTCGGTCGGCTCGGTCTTCTCGACCTTCTCGTTCGGCGAGATGGAATGGCACAACTACCAGGGCACCGACGACAATAGCACGGTCGCCATCACGTCCACGCAGGCTAAGCTGGTCGTGCTCGGTGTTCCCGGACTCTACCGCCGCATCAACGGTCCGGGTGAGTCCATGGAAACGGTCAACACCATGGGCCTGCCGATCTACTCCAACCTGGTTCGCGACGAGAAGCGCAACCAGTGGGTGCAGCCGGAGATCTTCTCCTACCCGCTGCACATCTGCACCCGCCCCGAAGTTCTGCTTCGCGGCAAGAACACCTGATCCCTGACGGGAGCACCGGGAGCGCGAGGGCGGCCACGTGCCGCCCTCCGCTTTCACGAGCCGTGTCCGCACGGTTCCTGAAAGCGAAGGAGCCACCCATGAAGATCAAGGCAATCACCCAGATTATCGATTGGGACGGCCACGACCGCCGTGCCGTCATCATCAATGCCGACGAGACCGATACTGTCAGCGACACCTTCGGCAAGATGAAAGTCGACGCCGGACAAGCCGAAGATGTCGATGGAGAGTACCTGCCCCAGCTCGACCACGACGGCGACGGCAAGCCGGGCGGGAGCACCGCTGGCGAAGGCGATGACATCGACGCCTTGCGCGCCGAGTACAAGGAAGTCCTCGGCAAGAACTACTTTGCCGGCTGGGATGCTGCTGAACTGCGGAAACGGATCGATGAGCACAAGGCTCAGGAATCGGGCGGCAGCACCGGCGACGAAGGCGATGACGCCGACGAAGACGAGGCCCCGGCGGCCTGACAATGGCTCTCCCCAACCTCGAAGACCTCACTGCCGACCTGGACCGGAAGTGCGCCGACATGCTTGGCGAGACGATCCAGTACAAAGCCGTCGGTGAGGCCTCCTTTTCCGAAAAGAAGG
This sequence comes from Novosphingobium sp. KN65.2, assembly GCF_001368935.1. NCBI lineage: Bacteria > Pseudomonadati > Pseudomonadota > Alphaproteobacteria > Sphingomonadales > Sphingomonadaceae > Novosphingobium > Novosphingobium sp. KN65.2. The sequence continues at coordinate 74,118 of NZ_CCBH010000002.1, read as the reverse complement.
CCCACGTCGATTACCGCGACGCCCTGAAAGCAATAGAGATCGCCGAAGTTGTCGCCCAGAACATCACCGTAGCGGCGCTCAAGGCCGATGTGTCGGTGAAGCCGACCGGGGCCTGCCGCATCGCGCTATCGAAGCTACCGGGTCGCACCTTCAAGCCGATCAATGTCCGTAGCGACGGCGCCGGCACCGAATGGAACTTCGAACTCGCGGACGTCAGTGATGGCTGACACCGCACAGGGCAAGATCATCGACGCCTTCAAGGCCCTGTTCGAGGCCGATAGCGATTTGAGCGGCATCGGCATCATCACCGACCGCAGCCCCGATGAAGCTATCGCCGACGAGGAAATCCCCTGCATCGTCATCAGCACCGAGGCGTGGGGTTTCCAGAACGATTTCAGCCAGGGCCAGACCCGGCACGAATTGCTGATCAATTTCGAGTACATCGAATCCAGCGCCAACGTCGGCATCATCGGCCGCAAGGCTCAGGAAGTCATCGCCTACATGCTCGCTGCGATCGGGTCGGACCCGACGCTGGGCGGCAGGCTTGAGGACTTCGACGAACGCGACGTCGCGCCCCCGATGGACAACGGAAAAAGCATCGGCGGCTCCTCTCTGCAGGGCCTCTGCACCTTCTACACCCCGCGCCGCGATCACTTCACGATCGTAGGCGTCGGCGGCGCCACCTTCTGAACCGCTGAGGACATCTGACATGACGAAGACCAAGCCGACGCGGCTCCCGACCGCGACGATCGATTTCAACGCCCTCCACGATGCGCTCGCGGCAGGCAAGACGATGGCCGAGGCCGAAGCCATTGGTCGCGGCGAAAGCCCGGCCGTCAAGGCCAAGGCCAAGCCCGCCGAACCCGTTCCCGCAGCTCCGGTGACTGACACCGGCGCCGCTGAATAACCGCCGAAAGGAAGGACCTCTTCATGGCACGCAAGACCAACAAGACCGCGCTTGCGGTCGTGATGCAGAGCGCGCAGGGCACGTTCGACACGCCCAGCAGCACCGACGACATTCTCGCGATCTCGAACCTGCAGTTCAACATCCAGGGCGTGACGGCGACGAACAACGAGTACACCGGTTCGATCCACAAGAACGGCGACGACCTCGCCGGCAAGGTGATCACCGGTTCCTTCAACGTCTATATGCGCCCCCCGGGCGGCGCCGATGTCCCGGCCGCGGATGCCTATATCCCGGGTCGCTTCCTCAAGGCCGCGAAGTTCTCCGAGGTTCGCACCACGGCGGCTATCCCCGTCGCAGCCGAAGCGCTCGGTGTCGGTTCCGATGAAACCAATGCGGTTCTCGGCACCACGGCCAGCACCAGCGATGACGTCTACAAGGGCATGGCGCTCCTGCTCTCCGACATCGCGGCCACCGCTTACGACAAGATCACGGCGATCCGTGGCTACACCGGCTCATCGAAGACCGCCGAACTGTGCGAGGAACTGGCCGCCGCTCCGGCTGCGAACTACCAGATCCCGAAGCAGCTCAGCTACCAGCGCGATGTTTCCGAGACGGATGCGCCGTTCCTGTCGATGTCGCTCTGGATCGATGGTCTGCGGTACGATCTCGTCGATACCAGCATCTCGGGTCTGCGCTTCAACGTCCCGGTCAGCACCCGCGACAGCGCCTCGCAGCCGATGTTCGAGGTCAGCTTCACCGCGACGATCGATGACTATGCAGACCAGGCGACGCCCAGCATCCCGGCTCTTGGTGCCGTTCCGCTGTTCAAGGACGGCAAGTTCTTCGTTTCCAAGTACCCGGTCGGCGGTTCCAGCGTCACGGTCGACTTCGGCCTGCGCTCCGCCTACCCGCCGAACCCGAACTACACCGATGGCTCCGGCCCCGGTGAACTGGTCGAAAGCCGGACCACGGTCAGCATGGACCGCCAGGCCTACCTCAAGGCGCAGTTCGATACGCTGGCCCTTGCCGAGGCACAGGCACAGCATCCGGTCTTCGCACAGTGGGGTTATGCCAGCGGCGCCATGGTCCAGCTCGTCATCCCTGATGCGCGCTTCAACTACCAGTCGCCGCAGCTCGGCCAGGACTACGTCACCGAACAGGGCGACATGTGGGTCGACGTGTTTTCACGCAACGTGAACGTAAATTTCCCGTACTTTGCCTGATCCCCGGCCCTGACGGGCCACAATCCACCCCAAACCTGAGGTCAACCACCCCATGACCACTTACCCGCTTGAAGCCGGTGAGGCGGAGCCGTTCGTTCCCGCCTCGCTGGCCCATCTCCCTGATCCCCCGACGTTCTATCTGCGTTGGGGCACCCCCCGCGAAAAGGAACAGCAGCGCCGCGTCATGGACGAGGAAGGCGCTGTCATGCATGCCGAAGAGGCGATGCGCGGCGAACTCCTCAAGGGCATGAGGAAGCTCTTCAGCGAAGAGGACTTCGCGGCATGGGAGCCTGTCGCCAAGTCCTGGTGGGATGCCCGCGACGCCCATGAGCGCGAGAATAAAGACGTACCTGCCGATGAGCAGGAGGCCTTCGTCTTCGACCGCGAAGACATGCTGATCGAGATCCTCGAACAGGTCGCCCGGGACTGGCGTCCCTACCGCCTCATGACCGCGGACAATAACGCCTATCAGCGCATGCTCGGCCACGTCATCAACTCGGTTATCATCGAGCGCTTCGAGAACGTCGATGTCCCGGTACAGAAGCGCGGCCGCTATCTCACCTTCGATTCTGCCCGCGCCCTAGCCGAAAAGCTCGACCGGCTTGGCCGCGAACATGCCGCTGATGCGGTGCTTCGGCCCGCCCAGGAACTTGGGCTGGAATGCATGAAGCGCCTCTACCTCGACAAGGACGCGGAAAAAAACTCCGCCTCGCCTGCGCCATCCGATCCGACCCCGGATACTTCGAAGACTGGCGCGGGCGAAAAGAGTGGGTCGTCGAAGGCGTCGGCACGTTCGAAGAGAACCCGCGCGGGCGCGTCGGCGACGCCGAGTGGAACCTGATCGCGATGTATCGTCGCTGTGACATGGGCATGGCCGGGAGGGTTTGGCCGGATGGCGGCGCCTATCTCGACCAGCCCGTGATCCTCATCGATGCCTTCACCGCGATCGGCAATGCCCTCTACGACTTCGATCCGAACCGGAAATCCTGATGTTTGGCGCCGACGTCCGTGGACCGACACGAGGCATGGTGGCGGAATACCGCCGCTATGCCATCCAGACTTTCGAGCGTGCCGGTGTGCGTACCGTCGAGACGATCAGCCGGCGCGGCAAGTCCGCTATCCGGCAAAGGATGGCGGGCGCCGGGCTTGGCCGTCTCGGCAACGCGATCGGTTCCTCGTCGGACACCGAGGTCAAGCGCTTCGGCGGTGACAGGTTCTCGGTATCGGCGCAGTTCTTTGCGCGCACCCGTTCCGAACGCACCCTTGGCGCCCTCAAGGCCTATACCGAGGGCGCCAACATCACCCCGGTCCGGTCGCGCTGGCTCTGGATCCCCACCGACAATATCCCTCGGGTGTCGAAGCGCTTCCGGATGACCCCGGCGCTGTGGCGGCAGAACGGCTTCGACAAGAAGATCGGTCCGCTGGTTCAGATCCGTAGCATCAACGGCAATCCCCTCCTCGTCGTCCAGAACGTCGGCGTCGCCCTTTCTGGTCGCAAGCGTTCGGCAAAGTCCCTCACCCGTTCCGGCATGCCCCGCAAGGGACAGGTCGCCAAGGAAATGATCGTCGCCTTCATCGGCATCCCGCGCACCGCTCGATCGGCGCGCGTCAACATCACCGAAATCCTGAACCAGGTCAGGGCTGAGATGCCCGCGATCTTCTCGTCTGAACTCGCAAAGGAGCGTCGCTGACATGGCCGGAAATTCACCGACCCAACTGCCGGCGTATATTCAGCTCCGATACGAAGAGAACGGCGTCTTCGACCGGTTCTCGAGCGCGGCAGAGCAAGCCGCGGCGCAGACCAAGAAGCGCTTCAATGCGGCCTTCAAGGAAACTGAGAGCCTCGTCACCGCTGCCGTCGGCCGCATCTCCTCGAAGTTCTCCGGTCTTGATCTCGGTGTCGGCGACCTGCGCCAGCAGAAGGTGCAGTTGCAGCAGTACCGTGACACCTTGGCATCGATCTCTCAGGTCGCCAGCGGTCTCGCCAAGGAGACCGGTGACACCTCGATCCGCACCAAGGAATATCTCCAGGCCCTCTCCGCTCAACGCGCTGAGGCGGAACGTGCCCTTCAGGTAGCCGAGGCCCAGATCACGACGTATTCACGTCTGCAGGGTGCTTTGGACAAGCTCAGTGTGGGCAAAGGTCCGGACCTGCGCGATGCGGTGCAACGCCTTCGTGACGGTGATGCCGCGATCCACAGCGCAGCCCTTTCCGGGGCCACACTCGAGCAAGTCATGGCCCGCGTCGCCAACAAGGGCAATGAGGTCAAGACTGCTTGGCAACAGGCTGCTCGTGCCGCTGAGGAAGCCGCAAGGGCGCAGGCTGCCGCGTTGGCTGCACAAGGCCCAACCCCGGCAAATGCACTGCCAACGAACACTCGCTTCGGTGCCGAAGCCATTGTTGCCGGTCAGGCTGCGATGGACCGTGCAGCCCTGTCTGGCGCAACGCTCGAGCAGGTTCTGGGCCGCGTCTCCCAGAAGGGCGACGCCGTCACCGCATCGCAAAAAGCGATGGCTGCTTCCGCCGAACAGGCCGCACGCGATCAGGCCCAACTTGCCCTGGCAGTCGATCGCCTCAATGCCGAGCTCGATCCCGCCGTAGCGGCGACGCAGCGGATGACGGCGCAGACCCGGCTACTAGACGACGCACTGAAAGCTGGGGCGATCGATGCGCAGCGCCATGCACAGTTGATGCAGCTTGTGGCGAATGCCTCTCACGAGGGCACCACAGCCTTCCGGGCGGTCACCAATTCGCAGGGCGCCATGCGTGTCGCCATGATCCAGTCCGGCCAACAGATGCAGGATCTCGCGATCTCGCTGTATTCCGGACAGCGCGCCAGCGTCGTCTTCGCCCAGCAGCTTCCGCAACTTGCGTTCGCCCTCACCGGCCTCGAAGGAAGCGCCAACAAGACCTACGACCGCATCGGCCGCTTCGCTACATTCCTTGCCGGTCCATGGGGTCTGGCTGTCGGCCTCGGTGCAGGCGTGCTGGCCACGTTGATCTACAACATGCTCGACGTCGGCGAAGCTGCCGATGACGCTACTTCGAAGACCTACGATTTCAGCGACAGCCTCGATGTCATGAAGTTGAAGGCTGAAGATGCGGCTACAGCGATGCAGCAGCTCGCTTCCGCTACCGCAGCGGCGATCAAGGAACAGGGCGACTTCCTGCAGAACCAGGCGCTGATCGCCAACCAGTCGGTAAGCACGCTGGAACAGCAGATCGCGCAGAAGCAGAGGCAGCTCGACGATCTCGTCAATCAGACGACGTCATTCTCGTTGCTACCCAAGCCCTTCGTCGCCAATCAGATCAGCACCCTGCGGGAGCAGATCAAGAGCCTCGATTCTGCGCTCGGAAGCGCGCGAGAGGCATCGGTCAATGCCGACATCGCCCTTTCCCAGCGCAAGGTCGCGGACTCTCTGGATGCCGCCGCGGCAGCAACGACCAAGTACGAGGATGCTCTTGGCAAACTCAACACCGAACGGAGAAAGTCGGCTGAACTGGAAAAGTCCGGCGATCCCCTGGCGTTGGCTACGAATGGCGGGAACTATCTCAGCAAGGATGACTACGAAAAGCGCCTGACCCAGATCCAGAAAACCCGCGATGCCGAGATTGAAGCCGCGCGCGAGGCGGAAAAGAAAGACCGGAAAAAGACCGGGGGCCGGAGCGGTGTCGACAAAGCTGCCCGCGAGGCGGAACGGCTTGCCAACTTCGGTGACCGTGCCGCCGAGGCCATTGCCCGCATCAACGAGCGCTTCGACGACCAGCCCAGACTGGTAGATCAGGCCGCCGCGGCGACGCGCCAGCTCGACGACGTCATTGCTGATCTGGAAAAGAGGAAACCAATCGGTTTCGAGCAGATGATCAGGGATGCCGAGGCGGCCAAGGAAACGGTGCAGGATGCGCTGGTCCGTCCCTTCCAGGAACTGACGCAGGAATCGGGCCGTCGCCTGCAGATCCAGACCTTGCTGGCCAAGGGACGCGAGGACGAAGCCGATGCCTTGACCGAGGTCTGGCGCATGGAAGACCTCGTCGGAAAGCTGAATGAGGACCAGGTCGGATTTGTCCGCGACGTCGTCCTTGCCGAGAAGCAGCGCACCCGCGAACTCGAACGTCAGCGCGCACTCTTCGAGGCTCAACTCGATGTCCTCGACACCGCGAAGAAGGACCTGACCGACCTCCTCTCCGGTCGCGGTTTCAACGTCTCCTTCAAGACGATGATCAAGGACCTGCAGCAGGCGTTCAAGGACCTGCAGGGCAAACGTCTCTTCGACAGCCTATTCGGTGATGTCTTCCAGCAACTTGAGGACGAACTTCGCGGCCAGTCACCGCTGGGCCGGGAATCGCAGAAGCTCGCCGATGAGATGAGCGTCGCGACGTCGGCAACCGATGATCTCGCCAAGGCCTTTACCGAAGGCGCCGCAGCGATCCGTGGGGCCGCTTCCGGGGCGGCGAACGACAACGGTGCCAGCGCGGCGTTCAATCAAGCCTTTGCCGATATCGGTCTGCCCGGCGCCGTCGGCAGCAAGGATATCGTTGTCACGGCAAAGAAGCCGATCGACCTCTCGAGCCGCTCCGCCGTTGAACTTGCGGACAAGATGGCCGGGGCCATGGTCTCGCCGCTGCAGCAGGCCTTGTCCGATGCCTTCGGAACCAGGTTCGGCCAGATGCTCGGCGGCGTCCTGCAGGGAGCCCTTGCCGGGAAACTGGTCGGCGGAACCACCGGCGGCATTCTTGGTGGCCTCAAGGGCATCGTTGACCAGACCGGTATCTTCGGCGGCGCCAGCGGCGGCCTCTCCGGTGCCTTGGGCAAAGGTCTTGGCGGCGCTGCTACCGGCACCCAGGTCGCCGGCATCGCCAACGCGCTCGGCCTCAAGATGTCGAACAGCGGTGCCCAAATCGGCGGCGCCATCGGCTCCTTCATCCCGATCCCCGGTGGCGAGATCATCGGCGCCATTGCTGGTGGCCTGCTCGGCGGCCTCTTCAAGAAGACGAAATGGGCCCGCGTCCTACTCAATTCGAGCGGGTCGACGCTGCAGAGCAATTCCGGAAAGTACGAGGAAGCGGCAACCACTGCGGGCGACAGCTTCACCTCCGGACTGCAGAACATCGCCGACCAGTTCGGCGGCAGCATCGGTGACTTTGGCAATATCACGCTCGGCATCCGTCACGGCGACTATCGCGTCAACACCGGCGGCACCTCGCTGAAGAAGAAGAAGGGCGCCGTCGACTTCGACCAGGATGCCGAGGCTGCGATCAAGTACGCGATCATGCAGGCCATCGACCGCGGTGCCATTGCCGGTATTCGCGCCTCGACGCAGCGCCTGCTCAAGGCCGGTGATGACCTCGACGCAGCCCTGCAGAAAGCACTCGATTGGGAGAACGCCTTCCGCGAATTGAAGTCCTATAAGGACCCGATTGGTGCGGCCCTCGACGACCTCGACAAGGAATTCGAGAAGCTGATCGACCTCGCCAAGCAGGCCGGTGCCAGCACCGAGGAATGGGCCCAACTCGAAGAGCTCTACGGGATCAAGCGCGACGAGATCATCAAGGAGAACTCGGAGCGCCTCACCGCCTCGCTACAGGGGCTCCTCGACGACCTCACCATTGGAGACAGTGGTCTCTCGCTGCGCACCCGCGAGGCCAATGCACTGGCCCGATACCAGCCCCTCGCCGACCGCGTCGCCGCCGGCGATTCCACCGCCTATGACGACTATGCACAGGCGGCGCAGGATCTGCTCGACATCGAGCGGGAGCTTTACGGTTCACAACAGCAATACTTCGACCGGCTCAATGAGGTCACGGACCTGACGAAGTCGCGCATCAATGCCGAGACGAACGTCGTCTCGATCGCCGAAAACCGCGACAGTCCCTTCGATGCCACTGGCGCGGTGAAGAACTCGATCGACAGTCAGACCGAGACGCTGGGCAGCAAGCTCGATGCCCTGAACCTCAACTTCGGATCGTTCCTGCAAGCACTGGCAAGCGGTGCCTGGGGTGGTTCACTCGTCGGCATCAATACCCAGCAGGTCGCCAACTTCTGATGCATATCCTTGCCGAACTGACGCCGCTCGATCCGACAGACGGTTCGAGGCCGGTCCTTCGTGTCTCCTCAAGCGGGCGCGACCGCGATCTTGCCGGGTATAACAGCGAGCGCTGGTGGCCGGCGATCGTCGAGAAGCCGAAGTTCTCGATCAGGCTCTTCGACGGCGACTTCACCGGCGATGTATCTGTCGCCCAAGGCGGCCTAACGGTGCGTCTTGATGTTCTCGCCGTCGCCGATCCTAATGCAGCCCGCTACGTCTGGGCCGGTGCCGGGGTAGTGATCTATATCTGGTCCTCAGGTACGGCGACGCAGGTCTTCAACGGCAAGGTCACCGGCTTTGGAAGCTCCAAGAACCGGCTCGAACTCTCGATCGAGGTCGATACCGAACCGTTCAAGGTCGATGTCCTCGGTGCCACCTATGCGGGCACAACCGGGATTGAAGGCGGCGCCGATCTGAAGGGCCGGGTGAAGCCTTGGGTTCTGGGCCGGGCCGCCAATATCGAACCGGTCCTGATCGACACCACGAACTACGTCTACCAGGTCTCCGCTTACGGACCGATCGACGACGTCACTGCGCTTTATGAGCGTGGATCCAGCTTCGGTGCCAGTTCCGGGGATTATGCCGACTACGATGCCCTTGTTGCCGCATCTCTGCCGGAAGGGGCTTGGGCGACCAGCCTTGCCTACGGCCTGATCCGGCTCGGCGCCCCAGCCTATGGACTGATCACGGCGGACGTCGACGGCGACAGCAATGGTGGAACGTTCTGGCGCAAGACCGGCGAAATCATTGAACGCGTCGCCGATGCCCTGAGCATCGATAGCGGTCTGATCCAGTCCTCTTCGCTGACCGCGCTCGACACCGATGTTCCCTACAACATCAACCTCTATCTGACGGAACAGATCAGTTTTTACGACCTCGTCGTCGCCTTGGCCCGGCCCTGCAATGCCGTCGCCGGGGTCGATTTTCTCGGCAAGATCTTCGTCACCCGCGTCGTCTTTGATACCGCAGGCCTGACACTCGACGTTCAGGGCCGTCAATGGCCGCCGGTGGGCGCCGCCACCGAACAGCCGGTGACGCCGCCTTACAAGCGCATCGTCTTCGGTGCTGACCGGTGCTGGCGTGTCCACAGCCTCGACGAGATCACTTTCTATGCCCCGTTAATCGACATGGGGCTCTGGAACGCGGCGACGATCTACCGCGAAGGCAACATCGTTCATCTCGCTGATGAAACCCGCTGGATCTACATCAACACCACCCCCAGTGCCGCGAATGCGCCGGTGGCCGGAAGTGCCTATTGGGCATCCCTCACCGGTGACGAGGGCATCTCGACGGAACGCTGGCCCGCCGATCCGCCAACGGATTGGGTCATCGGGTCGATTTACTACGGCGAGGACAACCACCCCTACCGCTTCGAGGGGCTCGAGCTCTATTGCGGTTCGGAACAGCTCTTCTGTGGCTCAGAACCACTCCTCGGTTCCGGCTATGTCAGTGTCCGCGACAAGAACCTGACCGAAATTATTGCGTCACTGCAAAGCGTGGATGACGACAGCATCCTGACGATCGATGAAAAGATCCGCATCGTTATCCCGGAGAATGCCCGCCTCGAGGCGCAGTATCAGGGCGCGCTGGCGCGGGCCAACCTCATGGGGCTCAACGTCACTCCAATGACTGACGCCCGCTCGGCATGGATTGCACTGCGCGACAGTTTGTCACCGGCCTGGGACGATACCTCGCAGAATACCTCGATCACGCGCGAGGACTGGGACACCATTCTGTCGACCTACCGAGCCGCGATCGAGGACGCGAACACGACAATCGCGACGCCAGGCAGCATCACTGTTGTTCCGCCACCGGCTCAGACCGTGGCACTCGATTCCGACGGCGCCATCGAGTCAGGCGAGTATCCCCGCACTCTGACCCCAACGGTCAAGCGTGGTGAAACCGACATCCGCGACGACGACGATGTCAGCTACTCGATCACGACTTCAGGCATCACAGCCACGGTCAACAACACCAGTGGCAGTGCCGACAAGGGCAAGATTACGGCCACAGATGGATCGAGCGGCTACATCGATCTGACGGTGACAACGGGCGGCGTTGCCTTCGGCCCTTATCGGATTCTGTTCACCGAGAAAGCGGTGCCGATTTGGTCCGGAACCGGCACCAGCGGCAAGACCGAGTTGGGCAACGGATTGGTGTTGACCTGGAAGGAATTCACCGTTTCGGCCAACGCATCTGCGGAATTCGAAACCTACGGCGATGGCCATGAGTACACCACCTTCGCCCATGCCTGGCTGTCCGGCGGTGAAGGCGGCGCCAATGCTCAGGACAACAACCCCTACGTCGACTTCGATGCAGGCGGTGACACATTGACAGGCGCCTACATCAGCAGCGCCCGCGATAACGCCCACACCAACAAGCTCTTCTCCATAGGAATCTGACATGACCGACTTAACACTCCTGTCCGATGCGGACGCGGGCTCGCTTGCCACGGGCTACATGTACCTCTGGGTGCCGGGCACGCCGGCATCGCAGTACAAGGTTGCGATCAGCGATCTCGTAACCCTTGGTCTTGCCACGGCGGCATGGAAGGAGCCGGTCCGCGCCGCCACTGTGGCGGCCGGCACGCTGGCATCAGGTTTCGAGAACGGTGACACCATTGATGGCGTCGTCCTCGCCACCGGGGATCGCATCCTGATCAAGGACCAGGCCGCTCCGGCTGAGAACGGCATCTACACCGTCAATGCCTCTGGGGCGCCTAGCCGCGCCCAGGACGCCGATACCGGTTCCGAGCTGGTGAATGCTACCGTGGCGGTCTCTGAGGGTACAACCAACGCCGACAAGATCTTCACCTGCACCACCAATGCCAGCATCACGCTGGGCACGACCGCGCTGACCTTCGTCGACTATCTCTCTTCGGCGCGCGCCAGCCACAATCCCCAGGCAGCGAGCTACACCCTAGCCCTTACTGATGCCGGAAAACTGGTCAGCATCGAGAATGCCAGCGCGAACAATCTCACCGTTCCAGCCAACGCCAGTGTCGCCTTCCCGATCGGCACCCGCATCGATGTTGGGCAATACGGGGCCGGGCAGACCACACTTGTTGCCGACACCGGCGTCACGATCCGGTCCAGCGGCGGAAACCTCAAACTCACCGGACAATATTCCGGCGCGACCTTGCAGAAGATCGGCACCAATGAATGGTGGGCGTTCGGGGATCTCTCGGCATGACTTTGATGATGGGCATGCTTGAGAGCGTAGGCTCTGGTGGTGCAGGCGGAAGTGGTCACCTTTATTGGCGTATCACTTTTGATGCCATGCATACGACTGGGACGGTTCGAACCTGTATCTACGACATCCGAATGCGGGAAACTCCGGGCGGTGCGAGTGCATGCACCGGAGGAACAGCTTTTGCTACTGGAGCAGGGGCAGATGTATCAGGTGGACCATCCAACGGCTTCACAGCCACAGGATACTGCCGCTCCACCAATTCAGCATGGCAGATCGGCTACCAGTTTCCGTCACCTGTTTCGATCGTTGAGGTGGCTTTCAAGGCGAACAGCCTTGTGGACTACATGCCGATTTCTGGCGCAATCGAGTACAGCGATGACGGCGTAAATTATACCGAGGCTTTCCGTTACTATGACCCGATGATGCAGAATGGTGTCGATCAGGTCTGGCCGCAAGACCTGACCGGAGCGAGCGGCTATAAGGCTCATCGGATCAGGTGGAGCGCGATTAACGGTAGCGCTGTACTAATCCGAGAAGCTCAATTCATGGTCTCCGGAGTCGACGTCACCGTAGCAGGCAAAGGGTTTGCCGAGCCGGGGTCAACTTCTGCCGTACCTTCCCGCGCTTTCGATGACACGGATTCAACATCCATCGTCTTCAATAGCGGGACGATAAACCCAGCATATTTCGGGTGTAGCTACGACTCACCGAAAGCGATCACCAGCTATTCTATGAAAATATCAAACAACGGCACTTGGGGACCGAACACTTGGGTCTTCGAAGGTTCAAATGACGGGATCACATGGGATACGCTCGATAGTCGAAGCGGGATCACGTGGGTCGCGGACGAATTGAAAACGTTCACGCTCTAGGCAGGCTTGCCTGCAGATGCAGGGTCATTTCTGGCTCTAAAGCGAGGCCAAGTAAGATCTCGCATTCGGCCAGCCACGCGCCAGGCGACTAGAGCCAGCAGACTTCCTCCGATTGCGTCGACGCCATAATGCCAACCGGTGTGGACAGAGCCAACGACGATGATGATGAAGTAGCCGAACGCCAAAATTCCGATGCGGCGGTCCAAAGCAAATGTCGAAAGGGCAATCCAAAGGGTCGCCGCTACGTGCATCGACGGCATTGCGGAAATTCCCGCACCGACGGCGCCTGTTCCTCGATAGCTCGCCCATAAATAATCACTGGCTATCCGTGCAAAGTGCGGAAATGGAAGATCTGTGAAATCTGCACCATGCCCGAGGCGCTCGTAAAAAATCGGCCCACCTGAAGGGAGTAAATACTGAACAGCGCATCCAGCAGATACGGTGATGAAATAAGCCAGGATACAACGCGAACGAACAGGCGATGATGGGAGTAGAAAGATGAGCATCAAAGTGCTCATCTTTATCGGCGCCCAAACGATGTAGGCATAATCAATGAATGGCGCATCTCCGAAGATCGCGTGTGTTATACGCCAAGGATCGACGAAAAATATTGATCGATCGATCGAAGCAAGCATTGGATCCGCCCACATGTCAGTGACATACGGGATCATCGATTTGCTCCAACTCAAGGAGCAGAGTTGCAATGCCACAAAGGTGATGCCGGCAGACAAGCAGAACAGGAACCAAGACTTTTCGCGGATCACCGACAGGAGATCTCGAATAGGAGAATCCACATTTCTGCGCGCGAATTGAAAGAGCTGGAACAGAAGAAGTATAACCAACATAGTGGTTACGGTCACTCCAGCCAGTATAAGATACTCGACTACTGCAAGTTCGTATGCAAACTTGATGCTATACCCGATCGTAAAGACGACAACGTATTGAAGCGTCAGCAACGCGGCGCTAGGAATAAGCCAGTTTTTGTCCTCATTCATTTCGCTGTCATTCCAATCGGCTTTAACGCGCTGGGTCCGCGCACAAGTTGTGTGATTTAGCATCTCGATTTGTAGCAAAAGAGTAAAGAGCCGCTAAAGCGATCGACGATACTGCAGCGAGCCAAGGTGATAAGTTGAAGGCCTTCGCACCTTGAAGGATCGGATAATGCACGGCGTACAACGGGAACGACAAGGCGCCCATCCATGCAGCTAGTCGAGACGCTGGTTTCGCCCCGATCAGGAGGATGACGGGGCAAACAGCAACGACGAACGCGATGTCGACGAGCAGGTTGCGCGGCAGCGCGACGAGAGCAATACCTAGAACGACGAAGGCTATTTCAACTCTGCCGCCCATGGACTTGGGGCCACGCCACAAAGCCACTCCGATCGCATAAGCGAGGAGAACTCGAGGAAACCCGCCCATGAAACTGCCGGTTTTGTTTCCGACAAGGATTGAGCCCCACGGCCATGCATAAGCCATAAGTGCTACCAGGAAGATGAGAGCAAAGAGCAGCACGGCCTTCAGGGGAAGCCGCCACAATAGGATCGCGTGAATAAGATTGGCGGTAAGTTCGAAGAATATGGACCACGCCGGCCTATTGAGGATGAACGGATCGCCCAGTGGCTGAGGTATGAAAGCCAATGTTGCGATGAAGGTGAAAGCTAAGACTTTCGGATCCGTCCCCATCAACATAAATAGACCGAGCCCTAGCATTGCCCCAAGTGCCATCGGGGCAAACAGTCTCTTGAAGCGGATGCTTGTGAAACTGACCGGGGACAATCCAGCGCTGAATTTCGGCTCATAAGTTCGCGCCATCACGTAGCCAGAGAGCATGAAGAAGAAGTCCACGGCGAGATAAGCATGGCTCAGAAGTGGTAGGATTCCAAAGACTGTCCATAAATGGAAACCGAGGACCATAAGCGCAGCGATGCCTCGCAAGCCGTCGAGTCCTTCCAAGCGTTCCATCAATTCAAGATTACATCGCCTTGCGAATGAGCAAGTGAATTAATCACCAAGTCCCGAACCGGGGCGGGTTTCCTAAAATTATTTGAAGTCAAACGGGGGCAAGATGTCGATCAAGCACCAGGGCTCGCTATGCACCAGTTAACCGCAATCGAAATCTACACCGACGCCGTTCGGTGGTGGGGATTCCTCGCCGGCATCATTGGTCTCGACGACTTCAGGCGCCGTGTCGTCGCCTGGCGCAAGGAAAGGAGATGGCTTCCGGTCCGCCAGATGTGGATCGATAGCAGCGCCAAGGCGATGGTCTGCATCTTCCTGCTCCTCGCCGGGTTCTCGATTCCGCTGACGTCTCGAATGCCTGGGTTCTCGTCTGACGATGCTCGCTTCCTCGCCATCATGGCGACAGCATGGTCCAGCGTTGCGGGCGCTGGCTGGGCGTATGTCATCAGCCGGGCCTACCGGCCTCGCGTGCTCATCCTGACCGGCGCGATCGCTCTCGTCGCCTGTCTCTTCGCATCAATTCTCACAGCACAAGGGGGCTAGATACGTGACGTATGGGGGCGACACGATAATCAAGACTGTTCCGCCACTGGTCATTGCCGCGGTTTCCAAGGCCTTTGATCCCTGGTGGCTTATCATCATCCCACTCGGCCTCGTGATCGGCACTATGGCCCAAGCGGGCCGCATGGTCCGTGATCGCCGGACCTGGGAAGACATCAAGAACGAGCTGCTCGTCTCGTTATTGGTTGGTGGGGCGAATGCTCTACTGGCGTCGGTGATCATCTTCACCTGCAACATGAACTACCTCCAAGGCCTTGTCGTCGCCGCGCTGTGCGCATTCGGCGGTGTCAACACCGTCGATAAAGCGGTGGACTGGGCCTACCGGCATCTCCTGAATGATGCCCTCGCCCGCAAGCGCGAGGACGATCCCAAGGCCTGAGGGCCTCACCTCTCCGAAAGGACAATTCGATGACCTATTCTCTGGGCCAGCGCTCGCTGGCGCGGCTCGAAGGCGTGCATCCGCTCCTCGTGTCTGTTGTCCATCGCGCCATCGCGATCACGGCGCAGGACTTCACGGTGCAGGAGGGCTTGCGCTCGATCGATACACAGCGCCTCTACGTCCGGCGCGGCGTCTCCAAGACGATGAATTCGAAGCACCTGAAGCAGAGCGATGGCTTCGGACACGCCGTCGATTTGGTGCCGTGGCTGAATGGTCAGCCTCGTTGGGAATGGCCGCTGATCTGGGCCATCGCCGTTGCTATGGATCAGGCCAGCGCGGAACTGAAGGTGCCGCTGACTTGGGGAGCGATCTGGGACAAGCAGATGAGCCAGTACGGCGGCTCACCAGAAGCGCTGCGCGCCGAGGTCGACGCCTATAAAGTCAGACACCCCGGGCCTGATTTTATCGATGGCCCTCACTACCAGCTCGCCTGACCGATGAGCACCGACGAAACCCCCGCCGCGCACGACAAGAAGCGTAGCGCGATCCGCACCTGGGCGCTGATAGCCGTCGTCGTTTCCAGCGTCTTCCTCATGGTCTTCGCCTGGCGCCTCGTCGACCGGCTCGCTTCGCCGGACTGGTGCAACCAAGCGCTTGGCGCGACGAAATACGTCAACGGACGTCCAGACTATGCCGTGAAGGCATGTGTCGAACTAATGCTGGTCCAACTCAAGGGACTGTCGACACCTCTTCTCGTCACGATCGGCACCTTTGCCGTCTGCCTGTTCGTACTGGTCGTGATCGTCCTTGCCGGTGGCCGGGTGCAATTCTCGGCAAACCGGGACGGGGCCTCAACCACTATCGGACGCGACGGAGGCGACTGATGCTCACCAACCTCTTCGCCCCGTTGGGCACTCGGATCTTCGGTGGCATCTCGCTTGCCCTCCTTCTCGGCTGCGTCGGCCTCGGCCTCTGGGCTCGGGCAGAAGGCAATCGGGCAGATAAGTGGGAAGCCCGGGCCGAAGTGGAGGCCTCGAACCATCGCCAGACCAAGGACAATTACCGCGCGGCCCAAGTTGAAGCGAAAGCCCTCTGGCAAGCCCACCGCGAGGCCGACGAGAAGCGCTCGGCCGAGATGGCAAAGGAGATCGATGATGCGAAAGGTACATTGGATCGGCTTCGCGCTGATTCTGCTCGGTTCCGTGCTTCTCACAGCATGCAAGCACTCTGCGGAACCTCCGCTGAAAGTGCTTCCCGAGGAGCCACAACCGGCGGCGAAGATCATCCTACCCCGAGTGGTGACGGATCCGGTTCCACCGAGTTTGTGGTCCTCACCCGACAGGAATTCGACCAGCTCGCCGAGCACGACAACTACGTCACCGACCGACTGAACCGCGTCAGGGCATGGGGCGGCATGCTCATAGAGGACAACCGGGCCATACCGCTGGCCGAGTTCGGTCAAGCCGATGCCCGATAACCGCTTCCGCTTCGGCTACGGCTTCAGCGCCCCCGGCGATGGTGTCCCCTTACTCGCCGCCTCTGGCGAGACCTTCATCCTCGTCAACGGCAAACACTTAACTATCGGCAACAACTATCTGGTCTTCAGCGACATTCATGGTCTCGTCGTCGCCAAGGGCCGGAAGAACGCCTGATCCAAAAGCCCTGAAAGGAGAGCCTGATGGCTTCAGCAATCGTCACCTATCACAGCTATTCGGCGGCCCCGCGCTTTGCCTTCAGTGATGACGTCATTCCGGTCCTGCCGGCACAGGAAGGTGACCGTGACACCCTCGATTTTACTTCAGCGGCGGATCACGGCGAGGTTGTTGCCGCCCCCATGATTGCGGTGGTCCTCGCCGACACCGATTGCGGCCTTGGCGTAACCGATGCCGAGGTTTCCATCACGCTGGCCAAGACGCGCCCGATCAAGGCCAATGCCGTCGACTACATCTTCGTCCCCGAAGGCATGCGCCTCGGCGTGATCGCTGAGTCCTGATCGGAGCCTGAAGCATGGTAGCCACCCCTGCACGCATCGGGTTCATCACCGAGAAGTATCGCCGCGCCACCTCAGGCCCTGATGCCGGCGTCGTCTCCCGCTATGGTTCCTTGGCCCGCGATACCACTGATCCGATCGAGACCTATTTCGACGACGTCGCCGATGCGCAGGTCATGTCCGATGAACGGCTGGCCCTGCTGAAGGAGACCCGGCGCCTGCTCGCGATCGGCATCCCTGACACCTCGACCGGGTTTGGTATCAGCTATCAGCCGGTGATCCCGACCGCACATGTCATCGATGATGAACGTGCCTACGCTTCCGACGCCCTGATCGTGAGTATCGAGATCGATACCGGGGCCGAAGTCACTAATCTGCTCACCTGGGGCTGATCCGACATGGCAATCCAACTTCCCTTTGCGGTTCGGCCGCTGGCGCTCGAATCCATCGCCTCTGGTAACGAACTGGCGAACCGGCCGGCATCGAGCCTGGGCTATCTCGATTACGTCAACATGGTCTGGCAGAGCAGCGGCAACACCAATCTCTGGGCCCGCGGGCAATTCGAGGGCGGCGCCAGCAAAGACGTCGATTTCATCTCACTTATCTCCGCTAACGCATTGGCCGGAACCACAATCCGGGTCAGGCTCGGAACCTCGCAAGCCGAGGTGGATGGTACCGCACCCTATGACAGCGGAGCCCTGACCTACATCGATCCGGCAATCACGCGCGAAGACGGCCTCTATCACAGCCATCTTGAACTCAGTGCTGTGGAGACCTGTTCGTGGTGGCGCATCGACATCGGTGGCCATACCGGAGACTTCCAGGCCAGCGGCCTCGTGATCGGCGAGAAGGTGACGCCGACCCGGTTCTACGACAAGGACTTCGAGCTCGGTGTCGAGCCACTCGACGAGATTGAAATCAGCCGCAACGGCGTCGTCGGCAAGGTCGACGGCATCGTCCTGCGTACCCTGCTCTTCCGGCTGTCCTGGCTCACCGAGGCGGAATACTTCGCCACCTTTGCACCGCTGGCCGAAGCGCTGGGCAACAGCGGCATATCGTTCTGGTGCTTCGATCCCGAATCCACGGTCTACCGGCAACAGAAAACCTATCTCGGCTACTTCGGCCGGGCACCATTCGCGCGGGGTGGTGTGAAGCCGCGCACCTATGCGCAGGAATATCAGATCCGCTCAATCATCTGAGCGACACAGGCTCGGCGCCGGGGTGGACGCCGGGAGCGGGGGTGGGGTTCAGGCCCTGCCCCCGCTTTTTTGTGTCCGGCGTCTGTGGTAGGGACAGCGCGCTGCGGCGTGATGGGATCGGTTAAGCACTGTCTCGCGCTGATGCATACAGCGAGACGACCGCCCTCCTGCGTCAACGGAGGGGTCCGCCGCAGCACCCTTCCCGAATTCCGCCGATAGGGTTCGTCTCAGATACCTACGGTAGGGGGTTGGTTTTCGGCAGTTTAGGTAGTCTCGGCGGCGGCGAACTCAATCGATCTCCATCTTGAATGACCAGCCCGCCTTGCGAAGCATCGATCTCGCTCTGTCCGCCCAGCCAAAGAATTCCATGACCTCTCGCTGCATGGCTCCGACATCATCGGTCGGGCGGACAACATGGGCACGGACATCTTCGAAGCCATCAGGCCGATCGGCGGGGACTGAGGAGCTTATCGCTACTAGGGCCCCCGCCGGCGTCTCGTAGACCTCAAGAGTGATCTGCATCGGATCGCGGCCGCGGGTCTCGAACTCGGTGCTGGCAATCTCTTTGCCGTTGAATTCGAGCGTGGGTCCGCGGTTCTGCTTGATCTCGATGCGCTCATATTCTGTCGTCATGTCCTAGTCCTTTCCTTGGGTGTTGAGGGTAGGGCTAGATGCCCAGCCTGCACTGCTTCGTCGAGCCACCGCTCGTATATTGGCTTCATGCATACGGCTGCGGTTTGCCGCCATCGCAGATCATTGGCCTGCCCTACCTTCATCGAGAAGTAGCTGCGCGGCGCGTGTCTGCCATTCGCCCTGAGGTAAAGCGTCCATGCGCGCTTGAATTGTCGGCGATCACCTGAAGTTGCGAGCCGAAGCATCCGCGCGGTAATGATCGGTGGGCCTGGGATGAAGTCCCTCGACAACTGCTCGTATGAAATACCAAAGGCTTCCGCCATCTGGTTGATGAATTGGTTCGCGAAATCGGTGTGCTGCACTGTCGCCTCCTTATGCCGCGATAGGGCGCCGCGCCCACTTGTGCATGTTCTCGGCCTTCACCTTCAGCCATGCATCCGTCCTGCTACGCCGGTAGGGGGATTCGGCGCGCTTGATCACGACGCCCTCACCGTCCTCGGCCCAGACCCGCCGCACCATGTCGACGACGTCCGATTCGGTGAAGGCCCACTCGTCAGTTACCAACTGAACGGCGGTAGGGGTCAGCGCACCGCGTGAGCCCGGCGCCCAGGTCCAGCCATCGTCTTCGGGCTCGCTGGCCTCGAGAAGCTCCTTCAGCCAGGCCTTGCGCTCGATCAGGGGGGTATCGGACCCTCCGGCCTGCCATTCCCGGTAGGGCATGGCGTCGAAGGCATGGAAGACGCCGCGTTCACCGCCCCGTCGCCAGCCACCCTCGGCCCATGCCTTTGTTGCCGCCAAGGTGCCGTCGACCACAAGCTCACCGTCGATGAACAGCTTTTCTCCGGCCACCTCCTCGATCGCGGCCAAGCGGCGCGCGATATGATCGCAGCCGTGGATCGGCTGGCCCTGCCGGGTGAAGAGGTGCGGCTTCTCATCGATGCCGTGGAAGCGCAGGCAGCGCCATCCGTCCCACTTCCGTTCGATCATGGCACCATCGGTAGGGAGGGTGCCGCGCCAGTCGCCGAGGAGGTGGCAGAGGGCGGTCATGGTTTTTGCTCGAATAGCACGCAGCCGAAATCGCCGGTTGTACGGATTGAGGCAGCATAGCTGCTTCCGTCCTGCGCAACAGCTTTGGCAGCCTTGAGCGCTTCAGCTTCTATCCGTTGAACTTCGCTCCAGTCTTCGAAATCGTACTTGTCTTTGCCTTCGTGGGGGAAGGCGGCATTTTCGACGTCCCACGCCTGTTTGATGGCAAGGCAACGACGCATACCGGCATAATCAAAATCCCACTCTCTCGGCTCATCCCAATGCTTGCACTGATCGCACCGCATTTCTCATTCCTCCGATAGGGGGCAGGACTTAACCCGCCCCTGATTTCCACGATAGGGGCTTAGGCCGCCTTGCTGGCACGCAATGCCGCCTCGGCCCGCGCCACCCTCGAAACCATGCCTTCGAAGCGCTGCGCCAGGTTAATGACGGCCTGCTCGGAGCGCTCCGCCCTCGCCTGCAATGCGGCATTGGCGTTCCGGGCCTCGTCGCGTTCCCGCATAAGCCGGGCAACATCGCTGGCACGTTCCGGCTGCGACGGGTCCGCCATATCCCGGCGGAGCTTGGCCAGCTGGGATCGCGTGACGTCATGGGCCTGTTGCCGGGCCTGAGTGGCGGCACGCGCGGCGGCGATCATTCGGCGGGCGCGTTGGGCACTGGCGAGGCGGCGCGTCTTGGCCTTGCGGTAATTGGCCGCGACCTGATCGAAGCAATATTGCAGCGCATCCCGCTCCGCCCTCGCCTCGCGCGCCAGATCGGCAACTCGCAGTCGTTCGGCCTCCGCTTCGCGATACGCTGTGTTGGCGGCCTCAAGTGCGCGGCGGTCCAAGTCCGCCGTTTCGCGCCTGGCCTTGCGCTCCGCCCATGCCCGGCGGATTGCCCTTTCGTGGGCCGCGGTGCGCTTTGGCTGCGCTTCCACGATAGGGGTGATGTCCGATTGCGCCGGTAGGGCATCGACGCGCGCCTCGAGTTCAGCAAGGCGGGCTTCGATTTTCGCGATAGGGTCCGTGGTCATCTCGTTGACGTCACCGCAATGATCGACGCCGGGCAACTCGCAAGTTTGGCTTGACGGTTCAGGAGAGGCGAGTTCCGGCCCGCTGGGCGCGTCGACGGCTTCCACCGCCTCCGATGCCATAACGACGGGCTCTTGCGCTTCCTGCGCCGTCTCCGTGCCAATTTCAGGCATCGGCGCCGCCTCAGGTTCTGCAACCGGGATAGGGGCCGCCTTCACTTTGGCCTTGCGCGGTGCGCGGACCGGCTTCAATCCGGACCATTCCTGCACTTGCTTCGCCGTCATCGGCAGCTTCCCCCGCTTGTCCGCCGGTAGGGGTAAGGTGCGGATGACGTTTCCGTCATCGTCGACGATTTCACAGATCACAACTTGGGGGACGCCATAGCCGGGCATCGGGATGACGATTTCGCCGCGCACCTCGATTCCCGCTGCGGTGTATTCCGCATTGCCGGGAATGGCGATGCCGTCGCGCTGGGCCAGCCATTGCAGATAGGCGCGCACCTCGCGAGCGGTCGCACTGCGCGGTTTCTCCGCAAGTTTGCCGGTAGCGGCTTCAATTCCGGTTGTGACGTCGAAGAGATTGAACATTGCCCTAGTCCTTTCATTTGCCGGTCAGACGGGACCGGCGACCGTTGGCGAAGCGCCACCGCCGAACCGGGAAGACCCGGCGCGGGGATGGCGGGCGGCCGAAGCCGCCGCGCCCTTTATTCCTCGTCGCCCTCCGGTTCTTCGATCCACACCCAAGCCGCAACCCATGTGCCTTGGTCGCCTGCGGACGTTGCGGGCTCGTCGTCGATTTCAATATCATCGGTGCCGTATTTCGCGTTCGCCTCCTCCCGCAATCCCGGGTCTGCGATGCCATCGGAGACGGTGGCAAGAATGGCCGTTGCCTTGACTAGAGCAAGGCGCGCCGCTTCGCGGTCGCTGTCACCACGCAAGGCAGCATCGGCACGCATAACGGCATCCTGCAAGGTGCGGAGATCGGGGGTGTTGATGAATGCCATGTGTCCTATTCCTTTCCTCGTGCCTTGGCTCATCAGCGGAGGGCTAGGCGGGCCGCTCCGGACCGGCACCCGCGATAGGGGCGCCGGTTTCGCCGGGGAATTAAAACTCGCTGGCGTTGGTGACGATGAACCGGTCATCACCCGCTTCAACTTCGGCAATATCGCCACCGAGGAGCAATTCGCGGCCAGCGCGCTCCCAATCGATGCAATTGAATGGCCATTGCCCGGCGCGCTCTTCGAAGTTCTCTATGGTCTCGCTGGCCAACTCTTCGGCGTAATCGGCCGCAAGATTCCATCGGTCGCTCGAATAGGTGCGGACATCCCCGCACCGCTCGATTGCTTCGGCGACCTTGTAGCCGAGACCACCGACAAGCCAGAACAGACCGCGCCGTTTATCCTCGTCGTCATCGTTCAAGACTTCAGCGATTGCCGCCACCTCATCCAGATCCGGCCATTCGGACGAGATGAGTCCGGCAAATCCTTCGTGATCATGGATCGCCCATTCCTCCGCACTGGCGAAAGGTTCGCCGAGTTCGCCGCCGCATTCGTCGCATTCATCGTCAATGCTCGAATCTACATGCTCGCTTTGGATATGTCCGCAAGACGTGCAGCGTGTGCGTTGGACGTTGGGGCAAGGTGACTTGGCCAACATCTCATTGATGGCCTGGCGCAGTTCATCGCCTGATTTGCCGTCGCAATCGATCCAGACGCCATGCAAGCGGCCATTGTTGTAGGCGGCGAGGCAAGCGGCATAGATGCGCGTTTCGGTCTGGGTTGCGGTCATGAGCATTTTCCTTTTCCTTTCGTCTGCCCTGCCATCATCAGGCACCGCGCGGGCGTTGCGGTGCGACGGGACCGAAGCCCCGTTTCGGCTAGTTCAATTCCTTGATGATCCACGCGCTAAGAAATTCGGGGCAATGCTCCCAATCGTAGGCCTCAAGCTGCTCGCCAGCCTCAAAAGCCTTTTCGCATGGCTCTATTGCGTACATCAGCGCATGACGAAGTGACGGCGTGCCCATGCGCACCCGGTAGGCTTCGGCCTTCGCCTTGGCCTCTTCGCTCAAGCTGCCGTCTAGGTAGGCCTCCCAAAGGCACATAGCGGTTTCAAGGTTCGCTTCGGTGTAGGGCATGGCTCAGGCCTCCCATGCTTCGGCATCGTCGTATCCGTCGATTGGCCATGGCATCGGCTGGCCCTCATGTTTCGGACGGAAGGGGCAACAGATACCGCCAAAGTCCATCCCCTGCATTGTCGTTTCCCCGGCCTCGATATCGAGGAGCGTGGCCAGCGCGAAGGCCATGCCATTTCCTGTCGCGCACAAGGCACGCTCAAAGGTTAAGGCCTTATCGGGGGCAACTGACTGCAGCGCCTCGAGCATCTCGTCTAGCTTCAACTGGTAAGACATTGTCAGGCCCTTTCGAGCATGGCGCACAAGGCGCAGTAGGAACGGAGGGCGCGGGGCAAGTCATGGGCCAAGCTGGCCACGGCAAAGCCTGCGCCGAGGGCAAAGAGTGAGGGGATTAGGGCGGCCATTGCTCAGGCCTCCGCGGCAAGGTTGAACGGGGCAACACTAGCAAGGCCGCAATCATCGAAGTCGACGCTGCACCAGCCGTTGCGCGTCATCCGGCGAAACGTGCCAGTCTTCCCGGCCAGCAAAGCCAAAGTGCCGACATAGCGGACACGCTGATTGCGTTTGAACGGTGCTTGCATCGCTCAGGCCTCCCGCTCGCACTGGAACGACAGGCCCTTGGCGGCATCACTAAGCGGCATGGCGCCGAAGCAATCCGAGACGGTCAAGCCGTGGTCGATGACATAGGCGTCACCCTTGTAGAGCATGACCAGTTGCCACCGATCGGCGGCGCCCATGCCTACCCAGCTCGAAGAGACGACAGACGCCACGGCGGACCATGCCAGGCCGGCGGCGATGACTGCGGGAATGATGATTGCGAGCTTGCGCACTGTCCTTGTCCTTTCATGGGGGCGACTGTTGCGCCGCCCCCTGTCCTTTCGTTTGCCGCTGTATCGCGCGGCGCCGATGAGTGGATAAAGACACGTTGCGCGCTTCAATGCAAGTAAAAAGTGACGGAATACCGCAGAAAAACGCGGGTCCTACCTATAGATGACAGTCATGATATGCGCTTAGGGACCGCATTATTTCAGAGTGACTTCAGTTATACTGTTTACGTTAGTTAGAAGAGACAGTTCTTGATCGTCATTTGATCGCCGCAGGCATAGAAAAAGCCGCCACGCAACGCGCAGCGGCTTCTCGCTTCGATGAGCTGTTGATCAGGGCAGTTCGGCGATTTTCACCATTCGCGCGCCGAGCTCGACACCTGGCATAGACTCTGACTTCAAGATGCCATTGATCTCACCTTCGCCTACATCCCCTTCGAGCACCGCAACATGCTCGACGTCGCCCTGCATGCGAAAAACATTCTCTAATTCTTCACCCGGCAGATCGGTGTTCCAAACCCAGCTTCGGACCCTGGCGAGGATCTTGCCGCGATCTACCTCGTATGTGCCGAGATAGGCCATGGCGGAATCGCCACCAAAGACACGGCCACTTTCGAGAACAACGATGCCTCCCCAGATCAATTCGTTCTCGGCACCAACCGAGCCGCTCTGGAATTTCCACATACCTTCGACAGACATAAATCCCCCTTGAATGGTGAAACGCCAGGAGAATTTAGGATCGCTTGGTTACGAGAACCAGAATTTCGGGTGTTAATATTTATCCACACACCCCGGTTCGGCCTGCTCGGCCTTCGCCTTCTCCCGCAGCCGGTCGATAAGCACCGGCACGACGTTTCGCAGTTCGATCAAGGGAATGTCGGTGCTCTGTGAGAAGGCGACACGGTCGTAGAGCCGCTTGGCATATTCGAGCAGCTCCTCATCGGTCATTTTGTGGTGCTGATCGAGGTAAGTCATGTGACCGCAGGCTCAGTCGGGCCAGCAATGCGATCCAACATGTACCCGATCGCCGCACGTATTGCGGCATAAAGGCTAAGCGCTTCGTCTTCGGATTCGATGCTATCATCAGGGTGCATCAGCGGATTTCGATGTAGGTCTTTAAGACCCTTCAAAACTTCAATTACTTTGGGATCACCGACCTTGAGATCGGCCATCTTTCTGAGATAATCACCAATGTTTCTTGACTTCGGACGCTGATCAACACTTGCAACTTCATCAAAATAACGCCGCAGTACGGATTCATTCGCGCGGTGAAAATGGAAGCCAGCGGCGGTAAATAGCTCGAATGCCAGGCATCTTGCGCCAGCGCTAACATCATCCATGGCCTGTGGAACTTTAACAGGGAGACTTTTAGGAAACATCGCAGCGCCGTTGTTAGTCATGCTCAGTACATCAAATCCACCTTTATTTCCAACAAGATAAAGCGGCGAGTTCTGAAGTTCTGCGAGAAGAACTGCTTCAAATTGACGGAATTTCGCTTTCAGATTGATGATCGCCCACTTAGTTACTGGGTCCTTGAAATTATTGGTATTCTCTAGGTCCGCATTCATATTTTCTAGAGCTTCGGACAAATCCTGCGCCGATTGGTGTAAATTTCTGATGCTTTCACTGAAGGCGCTATTATTGAGAAAATCTGTGATAGCTTGGAGAGCTGCATTGACCGGGAAAAAAACGTCAATCTTGCGGCAATCCTCTTCTTTCATCACTCCGATCGGCCGCACCTTAGCGCCTAGTTCATAGAGATAAGCACCGTCGATCTTGAACATAGTATCACCTCTAAATGCCCGGCCACACTGAATCGATTCGCCAAGACCAGTTCGATCCTATTAGCATTATCTGATTGAAAGATGGCGAAACTCGAATGGAGGCATGCGGTCACCATCCAAACATACGATTGATTTCGTTCTCATCGATGCGGCCTTCAGTCGACTGGCGCCGGGCCCGCTTCACCAAGCCGTCCCAGAAGCGCCAGAATCTGAGTTGCAAGTCTTTGGTCCAGCCCTGACGCTTCGCGAGACGGAAGAAGCGGTGATAGGTCCGGCGCATCGGGGAATGGGGCGGGACGTAGCGACGCCAATGATCGGAGCAGAGCCATTGATCATTGGCGAACCGGCCCTTGGCATCAGTGGTACGCTTGCAGCCCTCGATCGCGCAGGGGTTTCGGTCCCGGTGTTTGCTGCAGCGATAATCACGACCGACGAGGCCCTGCCCCATGCTGACGCAACTCAGCTCGCGGAAGGCAACATCACCGCAACAGGCGCAGACCGGAGCCTGGACCATAATGCAGCCTTCGAACTGAGCCTGAAGCTGCTCCGATGCTGCCGGGACCTGTACATTCAGGAATCGCTCGATCGCGTTGCGTGACCAGCGCTGCCCAGATGTCGCCGGAACCTTCCATTGGTAGCAACGATCTTCACGGCCAACGTCTGCCTCGCTGTGATCGATGAAGAGGAATCCCCGCTTCTCCGGATGGTAAATCTGAGCGCGAGAGGTGGTGGTGATCACGGCCTACTCCTTCCTGTCTTGCGGACGCCGCCTGAAGAGCCAATCCGACCACGAACCGGAACAGGCGGTGCAGATGTGCCCGAGCCATGGCGGCTTCCCGGTGTTGTTGGAGCTTTCGAGCTGGATCCAGCCATCGGGCACACCGGGCGTGCCAGGCTCCTTCCTGTCGCATCGGTCACAGGTGAAGGTCCTAGAGATCATGCAGACACCCCTGCCTGGCGGTGTAACTTCGCCAGCCCATCAGGCGTGTCCGGATAGTCGCCTTCGATCTCGAATTCGCGCCGGCAAGGTCCGATCCAGTCGAACTGTTTCACGGCATCGCTTTCGTGGGCCCAGATCAGGGCCGAACATGAAGATGCCGTTCCGGCCTTGCGCTTCGGGTTTTCTTCGCTCGGATCCGGATCGCCTGACCGTACCAGTCGGCCCTTGAGCATCACGACCCGTTCCGAGAATTGCAGAACGAAGGTCGGCGGCCGGCGCGAGAACAATTCGCGATACCGATCCTCACCTTCGAGGAAGCCGGTCCGGCAGATAACCACGACACCTTTGCTGCTCGTCGCCAAAGCCCGCTCGATGAACTCCTGCGCCAGGCGGAACGGCGGGTTCATGAACGTCCAGTGGACTACCTCGAGCGGAATCGGGAACAGGTAGTCCACCACCGGAAGACCTAGCCCGTAGTCGTGGACATCGAAGGCTTCGACGTCACCGAAATATTCTTGCAGCGGCCGAAGCATGTGACCGCGGTTTACACAGGGCTCCCGACAAGTCAGTTGCCCGAGCCGTTCTGTCGTCAAGCGGCGGGAAATGAAGTCGCAAAGCGCGCGGACCGCCCAGGGCTGTGATGGAAAGTCGTCGAGGCTGTCGTGCGGCTCGCTGCGCTGCTGCATGACGGCGGAGGAGGTGTTCTGGCCGGTCATAAGCCGTTAACTCCATGCATCTGGCCGACATTTTGGAGAAACACCGCCATCCCTTCACCATAACCCAAACTGGACAAGAGTTCGGTCACGAGGCGATCCAAGAGCCGATGCGACTCCTCGCGATCGTGCTGCATCACGATTTCGCGACAGGCGGCTGCGAACTCGCTTGGGGAAATGACCGGCAGCGAGCCGATCGAGATAGGCACGGCGGCCTGCCCAGCGATCTCCGAAATCGAGGCTTGTGTCATAACGCCATCCATTCTGCGCTCCGCTGGTCGCATCTGCGCTGTCGATGAAGTCGTATTCCCTCGCGACCAAGACGCCGCGCATGTGATGAAGTACCGGCGGCCGATTGCCGAGGTACGGTGCGATCTCGTCCATGCGCCGGAACCAAGCCTCGCAGCCCACGGCCGCATCCTCGCCGGTTCCAGTCCAACCCAAGCAGACGCGAGGATATATGTCGCAAAGGCGCAGTAGTCGATCGATCGGACCGTCCATGTGCCAGAGCGGCGCCCCCTTGGCTGGTCCGAATGGCCACTGCGGAAGTAAGCTGTCGTTTAGCTGGGAAGGCGCGCCCGGCGCATCGGGTATCACAGCCCACCGCCCGGGCATGAAAAGCCGAGACTCCAGCCACTCGAAATAGGGTGTCCAGTCCTCCCGCATAAACCATGGCTCGCCGCGCTTCAGCGCCGCCTTCCATTCGGAGAACGCTCCATTGTCGAAACATGATGTCGGGGCTTATCGCCTCGACTACCTCCACATCGTCAGGACGCCAGAAGCTGACACAAAAAGGCCGCCTAGGACCAACTGCCAGCAAAGCCGGTTTCGGCGTCATAGGGGTGCCATTGTAAATGACGGGCCCAGTCATGCGGCCTCTCCAAACAAGTCCATCTGCTCCGGCATACCCAGCACTGCGCCCCACTGCTCAGCGGCGGCATCGGCCATGCCCGGGAAGGTCTCGCTGCGCAGCTTCGCCCGATCCGGTCCCGGTGGCATGCGATGCACCCGGCTCCATTCCTTGTGCTCTTCAGTCCCGGGCCGAGGTGGTGTCAGTTGGTTGGTCGGCTTCAATTCCGGCAGTGCGACCAGTTCAAATCCTGTCGCCTTGAAGAAGGGATCGCCGAACCACCAAGGCTGGACGAACTGCGTCTGCCCGCGGCGGGTGAGTTCTATGGCATAGCGGTGCATGACGGGGTTCTCGATCGCCTTGCGCTTGATCGGCGCATCCCGGCATGTCCGGTAGAAGGACGATGCTTCATGGAGTTCGGCCCAGCGGCCCGGGTCTCGGCCGTTGATCTTCTTCCCGCCGATGTAGAGCCACTTCACACCGCTGTTGCACAGGATCGTGCAAGGCGGATGCATCACGGCCAGCAAGTCCCAGCCATCTTCGAAGTGGTCGCGCAGATCGCCGCGGATATGTCGATTGCTGCCATCGTCGGCCGCTTCGAGATCGCATGACCAGGCATCGAAGCCTCTGGCGAGGAAGGCACGGCGCATCACGCCAGATCGTTCGCAACCAATCAGGACGCGTGGAGCCGTCATTCCACATGCTCCCCAACGCTAGACACGTTTCGCGCGACTCGCAGGGATTGCGTCACCAGAATTTGGACCTTGGAATTGTCTACATCACTGAAATACAGTGATTTGTGCTCTCCTACTCGGGGAGCCACTTTCTTCCTTCCTCCACGAAGGGAAAAAACAAGCGGCCTTAGGGCCGCTATTTTTTTGCCCGATGCAAACGAATCGCCCTCTCGCAATGCCGGACCGATTCGCCGAACGGGGTAGCCCCATCTAATCCGAAAGAAGTAGATCAGGCCGGGCTGCTATCAGCCCGCATGACACCCATGTGCCTTGTTGCACCGCAACATCGACTGCCATACCCGAAGATGCGCCCGGCCTCCTGACGCTTGGCCGATCGCATGAAGGGATCGGGTATCCATGAAGATCCAGATCTATTGCCGCAGCTTCGCTCCAGCCGTCGGCGGAATGGAAAAGCTGATGGAAGTGCTGGCCATGCAGTTTCATCGCGAGGGCCATGACATCGCCGTCGTCACCGAGACCGAAGGCAGCGCCGATCTGCCCTATCCGGTACATCGGCGACCCGGCTTCGCACGCTACCTCTCTCTTTGCCGCGACAGCGACATAATCCTGACCGCACCGCTGTCGATGCGGCGCATTCTGCCCCAGGCGCTATCGCGAAGGCCGATCGTGGCCGCCCCGCCCGATCCCTTCGTCTGGACGAACCGGAAAGAGCGCATCGCGGCAGCGATCAAGTGGTGGGCGAGCGCACGCGTCGATAACATCGTGCCCAGCCGGTACATGGCGACGCGCTTTGCCCGCGCCACCGTCATCATGAATCCCTACGACGAGGAGACGTTTCACCTGCCGCCCCCCGGATCGCCGCGGGAAGGCATTCTTTTCGTCGGCCGCCTCGATGCGCGCAAGGGCGTGTCGCTGCTCGTCGAAGCCTTTGCGAAGATCGCCGCACGCCAGCCGCAGGCGCACCTCACGATCGTCGGAGACGGGGACGAGCGCGACGCCATCGCAGTGCAGATCACCGGACGGGGCCTTGTCGACCGCGTTACCCTTGCCGGAACGCTGCGGGGCCACGCGCTGGTCTCCGAAATGCAGCGGCACGCGATCATGGTGGTTCCCTCGATTACCGAAGAACCTTTCGGGATCGTGGCGCTGGAAGGGCTCGCCTGCGGTTGCCGGATGGTCATTGCACGCTCAGGGGGCCTCCCGGAAGCGGTCGGCCCTTTCGCCCTGACGTTCGCGCGGGGCGATGCCGATGACCTTGCCGCCCGCCTGATCGAAGCCCTTGGCGAGCGGGAGCCACCCTCGCCCGAATCCGTCTCGCGCCACCTGCAGCAGTTCCGTCCCGCAGTGATCGCCCGCCAGTACCTGGAAGTGCTGCGCAGCGCCGCCGCCTAGAGCAGGCTTGCCTTGGTCACCCAGGAGGTTCAGCCTCGCTGTATCGGGACAGGCGAAGGGAGCAGAGGCAATGACTGGCATGCGACTTGGCAAAGCGCGTCGACTTGGTTTGGCCGGGGCGCTGATCCTCCTGGGCGCGGCGTCGCCCCTTGCCGCGCAGGACGCTTTCGAAACGGCCCAGATCCTCTCCGGCACGGCGCAGCAATCGGGTGCGGGCCGCTCGCTGGGCTCCGCTATTTCGCGCAGCATGAACGCAACCGCGCAGGCCATCGAAGGCGGTCAGGTTCGGCCGGCCCGGATCGAAACAAGCAGCAGTCGGCGACACAACTCACGAAGCAGCGCCGCAGTTCCAAGTCAGGTTGCCCCCGTTCCTGGCGGTGTCGATGCCCTGACGAGCACCGATGCGCCTGCATACCGGACCGACAGCGGCGCGACGATCCGCACGAGCGGCGGACTGATCGCAGCGCCTACGGGCACGTGCGTCGAAAACTGCCCCGAGCCCTGAAGCAGGCGCAGGCATTTCAGGTCGGCAATCCGGAATGCGGATTTGCTTACGGCACACAAAAAAAGCCCGGCGGGGAAGCCGGGCTATTTTTGTGTGGAGATATGGCAAACTGTGGGGTTTGAGCTTGTTCTACCGCAGCTCTTGAGCGTCATAGTTCTTCCACGCTGGTTAAGAATTATCGGCTCATCATGGTTAACAACCAGTTTACGTTTACCTCAGGAAGCTAACGTAGACTTCTTGAAGTAAGAAACCTTGTTATATTTCAAGACGATGAAGGCTATAAAAACGATAAGATAAATAATCCAAAAAATCGCAGCGAATGGCGCTTCGTTACCCCAGGCATGGCGCGCGATATACGTCGCGGCCAGTGCGAGTGGCGCTCCCCAGACCACGCCATCCCATCCGGCCCGCAGAACCGGCTCGTCGCGACCACGCCTGCGGCGCTTTCCGAGCCAAATATATGTGCCCGTTGCACAGATCGCGGTGAGCGCCGCTCCGAAGACGACATAGGCGATTTTCACCCAGAGCCCGCCGAAGTTGCCGAAGTGCAGGTCATATGTCGATGCCGCGGCCTGTTGACCCAACGCGCCATCGGCCAGCCCGACGGTGCCGGTGAACCGCCCCCCGGCGTCGAAGCCGTAGTACTCGCCGAAGATCAGTCGCCGCTCGGGCTTGCCGATCAGCCGCATGGCCTGCCCTGCGGTCTGCGGGTCCTCTAGCACGACGTAGTCCACGGCCACGTCCGGCTGGGCGCTGGCCATGTAACGCAGCGCGCTCGCCACATCGGGCACTGGCGCGGCCGCCTTGTCGGGCGTGGGTTCCTCACCGAAGATCGTCGCGAAGACGGCCTCGGTATCGCCGCCGTAGCTTGCACTGGCGACCGAAAAGGCTGTCAGGCTCGCCAGACCGATCGCAGCGCCAGTCAGGGCGATGGCGATCGAGAACGGCAGCGTCCACACGCTCAGGCGGTTATGCCAGTCGGCGAGCCCCACCCCGCCCTTGTCCCGCGCGCGCAGGCGGAAGGCGTCGCGGAAGATGCGCGGATGCGCCACGACACCGGACAACGAAAGCGCCAGCATCATGACACCCAGCCCCCCGACAATGGAAATACCGATGAGGCTGGGCAAGTTGAGCTTGTAATGCAGCGCTACGAGGAAGTCGGTCCACGCGATCTCCTCCGTCTCTGCCAGCGAACCGTCAGGATGGAGGTGGCGCGCACCGTTGTCCGTGGTGATCGTCGCGCGTGGCAGGTCCGCGCTGGGCATGTGCACGTAGAGATGACCGGTCGCCGGCTTGCCCGCCTCGGCGGCCAGCATCGCCTCCACCCCGCGCTGGACCGCATCGGGCGAGATATGCGTCATTTCCGGCGCGGCCGATTGCTCAATCCGCTGCAGTTCCTTGGCGAACACGCAGATCGTGCCTGTAAGCGAGACGAGATAGAGCAAGGCCCCGGCCACCAGTCCGATGGCAGCATGGGCGGAAAGGGCGCGCTTGACCGTACCCGGTTCGATGGCGGCACTCATGTCATGGCTCCGATCAGATAGGCGGGAACGGCCGCGACCGCAGCGATGGCGAGCATGACGACCTGGCGGCGGCGGTTACCGGTCATCATCAGAGCGTAGGCGAGCCCCATCCAGGCCAGCGGTGTAACGAAAAGGCTGATCGCGTTGGCGTTGGCCTCCCCTGCCCCGGCAACAAGTGCCAGCAGACGCCCCGCCATCGCAAGCGCCAGCGATGACGCCAGCGCGAGGATCGCAACGAAGGTGAAAGTCACGATGCGCCGTCCGATACCCAGCGGAGCCCCGTTCTCGGGCAGCATGCCGACCCGACGGTTCGATGCCAGTGCCTTGCCCGGCGGCGACGTCCAGGCTGCCCATCCCAGAAGTACGAAAGCCAGCGCCATCGCTACAATGGCCTCGACCGCAGCCCCCCACGCACCGGCGCTCGCCCAGCCCAACGCGGTGGACAAGGCCAGCGAGCCCCAGGCCGCGAGGTTGAGACCATGCGAGCGGGTGCGACGCGACCATGACCGGCGCAGCATCGCCACGCCTGTCACTGCCAGCACCGCGCCGAGAGAGAGGACCGCGTCACCCATCATCAGAAGTGGTAGCTCACCGTTCCGAACACGTTGCGCGCTTCACCCATGAAGCAGTCGCCTCGGGCGAGACAGGAGGAGTAGAAGCGCTTGCCCAGCAGGTTGGTGGCATTGACCCGGAAAGACCAGTTCTGCCAGTTCACCTCGGCCAGCGCATCGACCAATGTGTATCCGGGCGTGCGAAGACCATCGGGGAAGGCGGCGCCATAGGAGCGCTGCGCGCCGGTGTGGCGCACACCGCCTCCCAACAGAAGCGAGACGTCCGCAGAGAGCTGGAACGGCCCCGTCGCCCAGAGCGATGCATTGTACTTGGGCACGTTGTCGAGCTGCTGCCCGGTCCCTGCCATTTCGGCCTTGTTATAGCTGAAGTTCGCAAGGATCTGGAACTCGCCCGGCAGTACGGTGCTTCCCTCGACCTCGATACCCTTGGAGAAGGCTTCGCCGATCTGCCTCATGCCGGTAATGACATTGCCGGGATTGTCAGGATCGTCGATGGCCACCGAGACCGGGCGATTGCGCTCCTTGATGTGGTAGGCGGTAATCGTCAGCAAAGTCGCTTCGCCCGGATGGAACTTCACGCCCGCCTCGAACTGGCGACCGCGCTTGGGCCGGTAGACATCACCGTCGACAGTGGTGCCGGCAATCGGCTCGAAACTCTCGGTAAAGCTGAAGAACGGCGAGACGCCGGAAACCAGCTCACCGATTACGCCAGCGCGGAACGAGGTCGCACTGTCATCGATGGCCTTCACACCGAAGCTGCGCGAAGTCACCTTGTCTCGGCGAACGCCAACGACGACGGAAACCCGGTCGGCAAAGCGGGCCTGGTCCTGCAGATAGAGACCCAACTGCTCCTGCCTGGTATCTTCGGACAGCGCGGACCCTGGCGGCAGACCGCCGCCAAAATCGCTCAGGGCATCGCGGTCGATATTGTAGATATCGATAGTTTCCCTAGCCCTGCCGCTGATCTTGCGAACGCGGTTCCAGCTGTAGTCGACACCGGCCAGCAGCTTGTGCTCGACAGCACTGCCGGTGTTGAAGTCGAACTGCACATTGTTGTCGGTTGAGAAGATTTCCATCCGCGCCTTCGAGCCCGAGGCAATCAGCGTGATCAGCCGCTGGTCTTCATCGAGATAGGGATCGGTCGGGTTCGAATAGCTGTTCGGGTAATGCGAGAAATAGGTCAGGTCGCTATCGATGTAGCGCGTCTTGAGGTTGACCTTCACGGCATCGCTGAAGCGGTGGCCCAGCATGGCCGTGCCCTGCAGCAGGCGGCCGTCATAGCGGTCCCATCCCGGCTTGCCGACGAACAGGCTGTTCTTCAGCCTGCCGTTGGGATTGGGCAGGATCGTGCCGACCAGCGGCAGGAACTGTGAGGTCGAGCCGCCGTCATCCTCCTGATAGAGGCCGATAAGCGTCAGGTCGGTGCGGGCATCCGGGCGCCAGGTCAGCGACGGCGAGATCATGACGCGGTCGTCGGGAACGTGGTCCGTCTGCGTACCGGAATCGCGAACCCGCGCGACCACCCGCCCGGCGAGCGTGGACGAGATCGGCCCGGTCAGGTCGGCCAGCATTTCCTTGCGATCGTGCGAACCGTAGAGCAGCGAAACATCGCCCGCGCTCTCGAACTGCGGCTTCTTCGATTCCAGGTTGATGATGCCGCCGAGCGAGCCCTGACCGAACAGGACCGATGCCGGGCCGCGGATCACCTGCACGGACGAGAAGTTGTACGGATCGGCGCGAATGCTGGCGTAGTAGCTGTAGATGTCACGCATGCCATCGCGGAACTGCAGGGCATTGATACCACGCACGAAGCCGCCATCGACGCGGCTGTCGGGGCCATAAGGGTTGGACTGGACACCCGCGACATAGCGCAGCGTGTCGCTCACCGAAATCGCACCCTGGGCGGTATAGAGCTCTTCCGGGATCACCGTGACCGGCTGCGGCGTCTGGATCGCCGGGGTATCCGTCTTCAGGGCCAGACCGCTGTTCTCGCGCTCACCCGTGACAATGATGTCACTGCGAACATCCGCAGCTTCCTCTGCCATAGCAGGCAGCGACACCAATGCCGTGCAGCATACGGCCATAATCCGGATCGTCTTCATGAAATCCCCTGTTGACTGAACGGTGCCCAGTTAACGCGAGTCATTCTCATTAGCAAGTCCACCCTTGCAATTTATCGTTGCGCATCAATGGCAATCGCTTGCACCCCGCAGGAACGGCGCCCTTGCGGACACAAAAAAAGAGCCCCGGAGGATCACTCCGGGGCTCCCGTTCTCTCTGCTACGCCAGCGCGGCGCCTGGGGCTACGCGGCGGTCCGAGGCCTCAGACCAGTGCGCCGTGGCAGTGCTTGTACTTGTTGCCCGATCCGCAGGGGCAAGGCGCATTGCGGCTGATCGGCAGGTCGGCGTAAGGATTCTCACCGGTACCGCCCGGGCTTGCCGTCGCCTGCGGGCTACCCGCCAGCGAGCCGAACAGGGCAGCGCGCTGGGCCGAACCGTCACCGTCGTTGGAATTCTCCAGACCCGTGAGCGGATCGATGTGCCCGGTCAGGAAGTCAGGCAGCTCGGGCAACTGGGCCGGCTCGGGAATGCGCAGTTCGCTGACCGAGAGAATGCGGGTCACGTCCTCGCGGATCGTCTCGAGCATGTGCTCGAACAGGCCGAAAGCTTCCTGCTTGTATTCGTTGAGCGGCGTCTTCTGCGCATAGGCGCGCAGGAACACAACCTGGCGCAGCGCATCGAGCGTTGCGAGGTGATCCTTCCAGTGATGGTCGATGCGGTCGAGCAGGATCGACTTTTCAACCTGTCGCCAGATCGCCGGATCGTCGTTCGACATCTTCGCCTGCATGCGGGCGTCGGCCAGTTCCGCAAGGCGCTCCTCGACGATTTCCGGCTCGATGCCGTCTTCCTCGATCCAGCCATCGATAGGCGCATCGACGCCCAGGATGTCCATGGCCTTTTCCTTCAGACCCTCGATGTCCCAGTGTTCCGGGTAGGAACCCTGCGGGCAGGCATCGGCGACAAGCGCATTGACGGTATCGGTCCGCATTTCGACAACGACATCGTCAACCGTCTCGGCGTCCATGATGTCCGAGCGCTGCTCGTAGATCACCTTGCGCTGATCGTTCATTACGTTGTCGTATTCGACGACCTGCTTGCGCACTTCGTAGTTGCGCGCCTCGACCTTCTTCTGCGCTGTCTCGATGGCCTTGGACAACCACTTCGAACCGATCGCCTCGCCATCGGCCAGGTTGCTGTTCATCATCTTGGCGAACAGCGTGTCCGGACCGAAGATGCGCAGCAGGTCGTCCTCGAGGCAGAGGTAGAACTTCGAGAGACCCGGGTCGCCCTGACGGCCGGAACGGCCGCGCAGCTGGTTGTCGATGCGGCGGCTTTCGTGGCGCTCGGTGCCAATGACGCACAGGCCGCCCGCAGCGATGACTCGGTCCTTCTCGTCGCTGACTTCCATCTTGATCCGCGCAATCGCCGCTTCGCGCTCGGGACCTTCAGGAATGTCGGAAAGTTCGTCGTCGATGCGGAATTCGTAGTTACCGCCGAGCTGGATGTCGGTGCCGCGACCCGCCATGTTGGTGGCGATGGTAACCGCACCGTAGCGGCCGGCCTGGGCGACGATGTGGGCTTCCATCTCATGGAAGCGCGCATTGAGGACCGAGTGTTTGACGCCCTCCTTGTTGAGGAAGTCCGAGAGCAGCTCCGACTTCTCGATCGAAACGGTGCCGACGAGGACCGGCTGGCCCTTCTCGTTCTTCTCGCGGATCAGCTTGGCGATGGCGGCGAACTTGTCGAGCGTGTTCTTGTAGAACTCGTCTTCCTCGTCGACGCGCGCGACCGGCAGGTTGGTCGGAATGGTGACCACGTTCATCTTGTAGATGTCGTAGAATTCCGCAGCCTCGGTCGCGGCAGTACCGGTCATGCCCGAAAGCTTGGGGTACATGCGGAAGTAGTTCTGGAAGGTGATCGAGGCGAGCGTCTGGTTTTCCGGCTCGATCCTGACGCCTTCCTTGGCCTCGACCGCCTGGTGCAGGCCGTTCGACCAGCGCCGGCCGTCCATCATGCGGCCGGTGAACTCGTCGATGATGACGACCTTGTTGTCCTTGACGATATAGTCGGTGTCGCGCTTGAACATGACCACGGCCTTGAGAGCCTGGTCGAGGTGGTGGACCACCTGCGTGTTCTCGACGTCGTAGAGGTTCGACCCGACCAGCAGTCCGGCATCCTCGAGCATGCGCTCGGCCTTTTCGACGCCGTCCTCGGTCAGGGTGATGTTCTTGGTCTTCTCGTCGGCATCGTAATCTTCCGGCTCGAGCCGCTTCACGATCGCGTCGACCGAGATGTACAGCTCCGACTTGTCGTCGGTGGGGCCCGAGATGATCAGCGGCGTGCGCGCCTCGTCGATGAGGATCGAGTCGACCTCGTCGACGATTGCGAAGTTGAAGGGGCGCTGCACCATCTGGGAGCGCTCGTGCTTCATGTTGTCGCGCAGGTAGTCGAAGCCGAACTCGTTGTTGGTGCCGTATGTGATGTCGGCAGCATAAGCCTCGCGGCGCTCGAACTCGTTGAGGTTCGGCACGATTACGCCGACGGTCAGGCCGAGGAAGTTGTGCAACTGCCCCATCATTTCCGCGTCGCGGCGGGCCAGGTAGTCGTTCACCGTAACGATGTGGACGCCCTTGCCTTCCAGGGCGTTGAGATAGGTCGCGGTGGTCGCGACAAGGGTCTTGCCCTCGCCCGTGCGCATCTCGGCGATCTCACCGCGATGCAGGACGATACCGCCGATCATCTGCACGTCGAAATGGCGCATGCCAAACACGCGCTTGGACGCCTCGCGCACGGTGGCGAAGGCTTCGGGCAGGATGTCGTCGAGCGTTGCGCCGCCTGCCAGCATCTCGCGGAACTTGACCGTCTGCGCGGCGAGTTCCTCGTCGGTGCAGGCTTCCAGCGTCGGCTCGAAGCCGTTGATCTGCTGGACGATCTTTTCGAGTGACTTGACGTAGCGTTCGTTGGACGAACCGAAAATCGACTTGACGAGTGCGCCGAGCATGGCGGGAATCC
Organism: Novosphingobium sp. KN65.2; assembly: GCF_001368935.1. Lineage (NCBI taxonomy): Bacteria > Pseudomonadati > Pseudomonadota > Alphaproteobacteria > Sphingomonadales > Sphingomonadaceae > Novosphingobium > Novosphingobium sp. KN65.2. Next base: position 36,055 of record NZ_CCBH010000002.1, on the reverse strand, counting down.
CTGTTTTACGTGAATGCGTATGGTCTGAAGGCGCGCCCACGCTCATGGCAGGCGCGACAGGATATCGCGAAAAAGCGAAAGAATGCGCGCCCCGGCGCTATTCGCGGGCGCGATCTATCCCGGCAAGAACAGCGGGCGCGGCAAGGGCGAGCGGCTCTGCCGAAACCAGCACGGGCGCGTGCCTGCGGGCATTGCGCAGGCCCGGCTCCGGCAGTTGTGCCAGTGCCACGGGCGCACGCGGCGCCTTGACCGCCGATGCCTCGGCCAGGGTACCGACCTGCATGCTCGCCACCTGCGACGCACGCGCCTCGGCCGGACCGATCTGCGCGGCAAGGCCCGTCAGAAGTGCGAGCAAAGTCAGGATCAGGCGGTTCGCCATGCGGACCAGATAGGGGCGGTAATCGCAATAGTCCACCGTGCAGCGCACGACATGGTGAATTGTCTGCCGTCATTGCCTGCGAACGTCGCTCGGCTTTATTTCTATTGCCCTGTGACTTGCCTCCGGGACCGCGCCGCAGCACCTCCCCGGATTTCGATCGGAAGCGCACAAACGACAGCCCAGCACGGCCAACGCCGATTTAACCATCCTGACCTATAGTCACGGTCATGCGCGGACGCGACTCATGACGGCTTCATCGCCACAACGCCTCATCCTGCTGGATGGACTGCGCGGAATCGCCGCGATCAGCGTCATGGGCTATCACTTCGGACACATTTTCAACGTAAGGAACATCTTCGCGCGTGGATATCTCTTCGTCGATTTCTTCTTTCTGCTCAGCGGCTTCGTCCTCACACTGGCGCTGGAGCCCCGGCTAAGGAAAGGCTGGCCACCCGCCGCCTTCATTCGCGCCCGGGTCATCCGCCTCTGGCCGATGGCTGCCCTGGGCGCCGTGGCCGGAGCGCTGGTCATGTTCGCAACGCGCGGATCCGGCAGTGTCGAGATCGCGCTCACGCTGATGCTGGCTCTCGCGATGATCCCGCTAACCGGCATTCGCGATCTGGAGGCATTCCCGCTCAACGGACCGCAATGGTCGCTGCTCTTCGAGCTTCTTGCGAACATCGTCCATGCAGTGTTGCTACAACGCCTTGCAACTCGGGCCCTGCTATGCCTCGTCCTCCTTTCCGGACTTACCGAAGCGTTCGTCATTTACAGCTGGGGCAGCAACAGGGTCGGACCGGATGCGCTCGACTGGTATGCCGGACTACCCCGCGTTGCCTTCGCTTACTCCCTCGGCATCTGCTTCGGGCGGCTCTGGCAAACCGGGCGCTTTCGCTGCGAAGGCCACTGGCTCGTCCCGTTCGCCTTGATATCGCTTGTACCGATCGCCTTGTTTTTCACAGGGGACTGGCTGAGCCGGGCCTTGGGCGATGCCCTCACCGTTCTGGTCGCCATGCCGGCCTTGTTCTGGCTGGCCGCATGCAGATCCGCGCCCCAGAGAACCGAACGCATGTTCAGCACCCTCGGCCTCATATCCTTCCCACTCTACGCCGTACATCTTCCGGTCCTCAAACTCTTCGGCCATTTCGATCAGTCGCCGCTCACTGGCATCGCAGCCCTTGAAACAAGCCTGATACTCGCCGCAGCCTTGGGCCACACCATCGATCGCCGGCAGAAAACCCGGCCCGCGTCAGCGAATCAGCTCGCCAAAACGGGGGACCTGACGCACAGCCAGCATGAAGGGTGATCGACAGCCCCTCGTCGAAGCTTGACGCGGCGCGCGCACGCGTTACGCGCTGCAGGCATGGCATATCCCGTCTCACCGCTCGCATCGCCCTTTCCCGCCCTGCCGCCGATCGCCGGCGTGACCGCGCGCGTCGTGCGCGCCGGGTACAAGGACTGGGGCCGATGCGACCTGACGTATGTCGAGCTCGACGAAGGCACCAGCGTCGCCGGGGTCTTCACCCGCAACCTGTGCTGTTCCAGCGAGGTGGAACTGGGCCGCGCCAACATAGGCCAGGGCAAGGCGCGCGCCCTGATCGTCAATGCCGGCAATTCCAACGCCTTCACCGGATACCGCGGCCGCGAGGCGGTCGAGCAGATCATGGGGCAGGTCAGCGCCCACCTCGGCTGCCCGCCGGAACAGGTCTTCGTGTCTTCGACCGGGGTGATCGGCGTGCCGCTGCCCAAGGACAAGGCACGCGAAGGCGTCGAAAAGGCCCTGACGGCGCAGCCCTGCACCTGGGAGGACGCCGCCAACACCATTGCCACCACCGATACTTTCGCCAAGGGCGCGACCGCCACCGCGATCGTCGATGGCAAGACAGTGACGATCAGCGCCATCATCAAGGGTTCGGGCATGATCGCGCCGGACATGGCGACCATGCTGGGCTACCTCTTCACCGATGCCACCGTTGAGCCGGCATTCCTGCAGGAGTGCCTCTCCGCCGCGAACCAGCGCACATTCTCTTGCATCACCGTCGATTCCGACACCTCGACCAGCGATACGGTCATGGCCTTTGCCACCGGCAAGGCCGGCAATGCCCCGCTCGCCTCGTTCGAGAGCGCCGGTGCCGATGCCTTTGCGGCCGCCGTCCACGACGTGTGCCGCCAACTTGCCCACCTCGTCGTGCGTGACGGCGAAGGCGCGCAGAAATTCATCGCCGTGACCGTCTCGGGCGCCATCTCGGACGAAAGCGCGCGCAAGGTCGGCCTTGCCATCGCCAATTCGCCGCTGGTCAAGACCGCGATTGCCGGTGAGGACGCCAACTGGGGCCGCGTCGTCATGGCCGTAGGCAAGGCGGGCGAACCGGCAGACCGCGACAAGCTCTCCATCGGCTTCGGCGGCACCTGGGCCGCGCGCGAAGGACTTCCCCTCGCCGACTACGACGAAGCCCCGGTTGCCGAACACCTGAAAGGACAGGACATCTCCATCGAGGTCGACCTTGGCCTGGGCGAAGGACAGGCCACCGTGTGGACCTGCGACCTGACGCACGGCTACATCTCGATCAATGCGGATTACCGCAGCTGATGAGCGGTCCGGTCTTCACGATCTGGGGGCGGCTGAACTCCCACAACGTCAAGAAGGTCGCGTGGTTCGCCGAGGAACTCGGCCTGAAATACGTGCGCCACGATATCGGCGGGCAGTTCGGCTACACCGACGACTATCTCGAGAAGAACCCGAACCGCCTGATCCCGACGATCGAGGACGGCAAGCTGGTCCTTTGGGAATCGAACGCGATCCTGCGCTACATGGCCGCAGAATACGGTGGCCCGCGCTGGTACGCGCACGATCCCATCGACCGCGCGCTCGCCGACCGCTGGATGGACTGGCAGATCACTTATGCCGACGCCCAGCGCCTGCCCTTCCTGAGCTTTGCCCGCACCAAGCCGGAAGACCGCGACATGCCCGCCATCGCGCGCGACATCGCCAGATGTGCGCAGCAACTTGCCGTCATGGAGCGGTATCTCGGCGAAAAGCCCTGGCTCTCGGGCGGCCAGTTCGGCATCGGTGACATTCCCATGGGCGTCTACGCCTATACCTGGTTCTCGCTGCCGTTCGACAGGCCCGAGTTCCCCAAAGTTTCCGCATGGTACGAGCGCATCAGGGAGCGTCCGGGCTTTGCCGAGCAGGTAATGATCCCGCTGACATGATCACGCCCGAACTCACCCGCTCCGTCGAGGCTATCATGCGCGATGCCTCGGATCGCGCCATCGCGCCGCGCTATCGCTCGCTTGCCTCGCACGAGATCATCGCCAAGGCCGCGGACGACGTCGTTACTGTCGCCGATCATGAGAGCGAGGCGATCCTCACCGAAAGGCTGGCCGCGCTTCTGCCGGAAGCCGATGTCGTGGGCGAAGAGGCCGTTCATGCCGACAAGACGGTGCTCGAAAGGCTCAAGGACCGGCTCTGCTGGATCGTCGATCCGCTCGACGGCACGATGAATTTCTCGCAGGGCAAACCGCCCTTCGGCATTCTCGTTGCGCTTGCCGACAAGGGCGAGACCATCGGCGGCTGGATTCTCGACACGCTGACCGGGCGCTTCTGCCATGCCGGGACCGGTACGGGCGCCTGGATCGACGGCGAACGCGTGACCGCGCGCACGAGCGGAGAAACGCCGCCCGTCGCGGCAATCTCGACGATCTTCATGGACGAAGGCGCGCGCGAGAAGGTCATGCACCATATCGCCCCGCATTACCGGATGGTCGACATTCCGCGCTGCGCGGCAGAGCAGTATCCGCGCCTGGTGCTCGGTACCAACGACATATCGGTGTTCAACCGCACCCTGCCCTGGGACCATGCCGCAGGCGTGCTGTTCCTCAACGAGGCAGGCGGCAAGGCCGCGCGGCCGGACGGCAGCGCCTATCGCGTCGACGAATACGAGCGCCGCGAACTGCTGGGCGCGTCATCGTCCCGGCTGTGGGACGAATTCGCAGAAATCATCGCCCGGATACGCTGAACCCCTCCCACCCTGGGAGGTGAGAGGGGCTCGGCATTCGGCATCGCAGGCGCCGGGGCGCCCGTGCAAAGATCGATCAGATGCTGCTTTCGATCCAACCCTTGAGCGCGCTCTTGGGAGCGGCGCCGAGCTTGTCGGCCACCTTCTCGCCGTTCTTGAACAGCACCAGGTAGGGAATCGACTTCACGCCAAAGCTGGCCGGCGTGTCGGTGTTGGCCATGATGTCCATCTTCGCGATGGTCACCTGCTCGCCCAGCTCATCGCTGATTTCCTCGAGAGCCGGACCGATCATCTTGCACGGACCGCACCAGTCCGCCCAGAAGTCCACGAGAACGGGCTTGTCGGACTTCAGGACATCGTCTTCGAAGCTGGCATCGGTGACGGCAATAGTCGGCATGAAATAACTCCTCAAATGGGCTTTGACTGCAATCTAGGGAAGAAACCGCGCGTGACAACGCCTGTGCGGTGAAGCTTTACTCGGGTGGCATGAAGTCCGGCTTGTGCGCTGCAAGGACTTCGGCAGGCACGGTGATGAGCCGCGGGGCAGTGGTGTATAGCAGCGCCACTTCCACCGCGCGGCCCGGAAAGGCCACTTCGAGCGCGGCTGCATAGGCGGCCATCTGCCTCAGGTTGCCCTTGGGCACGGCCTCCAGCGATTCGGGCGGACGGCGCGATGTCTTGTAGTCGACAAGGCGGACGCGCCCGGGTTCGACCACCAGCCGGTCGATCGTCCCCGCAACGACCTGCCCGCCAACGATGGCCGCCACCGGCACTTCGGCAAGGCTCCCCTCGGCAAACAGCGGCGCCCATTCCGGATTGGCGAGAACGCCCAGCGCATCGCCCAGCATGGATTCACGCCGGGTCTCTTCCAGATCGGCGGCATTGCGCGCAAGCCAGGCGCGCCCGGCCGCTTCGCGCTTCGTCGCCGCCACTTCGGGCAAACGCTCGAGCAGCTTGTGAACCAGGGTACCGCGGCGCGCGGCATCGCGGCCCGCGCCCGGCGGGAACGGCGGATCGGGTGCTTCCTCCTCGCCCAGGGCCGAAGGCGCGAGCGGCCTTGGTGGACGCGGTTCGGCTGGCGGCGCGCGTTCCAGCCAGACCGGCAGCGGTTCTGGCAAGGGCAGTTCGACCGGGCCGGCGTCCGGCGCGACCGGCTCGGGCAACTCGCCCCATTCGCACCGGGCGCCCCATATCGGGTCGACGATCTCGGCCTCAGGCGGAAAGAGATCGCGCAGGCGGGCGTACCAGCTCTTGGGCGCAGGCACGCCCTTGTCGCTCTTGCCCAGCGCCCCGCCAACGAACAGCGCCTCTTCCGCGCGGGTCATCGCGACGTAGAGCAGGCGCCAGTGTTCCTGCTCGTCCGCCGCGCGGTTGGTCTCGATCTCGTCCCTGATCCGCCCGATTTTCTTCGCCGCAGAAGGGAGCGGCGGCAACGGGATCTTGCGATGCTCGTCGCGCGGGTCCGGCAGGTCGAGGCCGCGCTCACGACTTCGTTCGGGATTGCCGGTGGCATCGGCGAGGATGACGATTGGCGCCTGCAGGCCCTTTGAACCGTGGACGGTCATCACGCGGACCAGTCCGGCAGCGCTGTCCGCCTCGCGCTTCAATTCGCCGTCGCCCGCGTCGAACCAGGCAAGGAAGCCCGCAAGGCTCGGCGTATCGGTCGCGACATAGGCCTGCGCGGCGTTAAGCAATTCGTCGATGGGATCGTTGGCCTCGCTGCCGAGGCGCGCGACCAGTTTGCGCCGCCCCTGCCAAGGCCCCACCAGCACCCAGTGCAACAATTGCTGCGGCGGCTCGAAGTCGGCCAGCGCCAGTAGCGCGCCCAATTGCTGCAGCACGGCGGCGACTTCAGGTTCGCTCGAGGCGCGCAAGTGCGACCAGAGCCTGGTATGCTTGTCCCGATAGCCGTGGCGCAGCAATTGCTCCTGGCTCCATCCCACCAGCGGCGAGACAAGCAGGCCGGCAAGGTTGAGATCGTCGAAGGGCTGGACCGCGAAGCGCAGCGCGGCGACGAGGTCCTTCACCGCCAGCGGCGCACCCAGCCGCAGGCGGTCGACACCGGCGACGGGCACCCCCGCGGCATGGAGCCGCCCGACGATCAGCCCGGCCAGCTCCTTGCGTTGGCGCACCAGCACCATGATGTCCCCGGCATGGGCGCGGCGCGGCTTGCCCTTTTGCAGGGTGAAGCCCGGAGCCATGGGATCGAGCCATGCCCGGACCTGCCGGGCGATGCCTTCGGCCATCTGGCGGTCCGGCTTGGACAGCCAGCCCTCCTGACCTTCATCTTCGCCATCGTCGCGCGGATCGTCGTCATCCTCGGCAACTGCGGCGCCGACCGGCTTCCAAAGGGCGACGTAGCCGGGCCGATCCTGCCCATCATGACGCTCGGGCGCTTCGTCGAGACCAAAATTGGCATGGCCGATCCCGCCGATTGCATCGTCAACGAAATCGAGGACTTTCTGCGCGGTGCGGAAACTGCGGTCGAGCCCGAGCTGGAGCAGACGGCGCGGGCGGAAGTTGCTGCGCAGCAATTCCGCGTTCTGCGCCGCGGCGTTCATCTTGGCACGAACCTTGTCGGCCGCGCGCCGGAAGTTTTCCGGGCTGGTGCCCTGAAAGCGGAAGATCGCCTGCTTGTAATCGCCAACGACGAAAAGCGTGCGCATCAGGTCGCCGTGCTGACCGAGGCCCGCCCAGAACTCCTCGGCCATGGCGAGGATGATATCCCACTGCGCGGCATTGGTGTCCTGCGCCTCGTCGACAAGGATGTGGTCGAAGCGGCGATCGAGCTTGTAGCGGATCCAGTCCGCCTGCGACTGGTTGCGCAGCAGATCGGCGGCGCGACGGATCTGGTCGTCGAAATCGATCAGGCCTTCGCGCTGCTTGGCCTCGTCCCATGCCAGCGCAAAAGCGCGGCCAAGCCGCAGCGCCGGCACGAGTCGCTCGGTCAGGTCGAGCAGTGCCTTGGTCTCGCGCACCCGGGCGATGCTCTCCTGCACACGCAGGATGTAGCCCTCGTAGTCGGGGTCGCGCTTCAGGATGTTCGTCAGCTGCTTGGGCGCGTCGGTCGTCTTGGTGAACAGGCCGAAGTAGAGGTCGTCGATCGTCGCGGCACGCTTCTCCGGCGATGCGGAGAGCCAGACGACCGAGGCTTCGGAACCTTCGCGTCCGGCCTTGGTATCCCAGGCCGCCAGCGTCTCGCAGCAGCGGCGCAGAGAGCGCACATCGAACTGCTCGTCGTTGCACAGCTCTGCCAGAAAGGCCCCGTCCGCATCGCTGGGCAGGCCCAGCAGGCGCAGCACGTTCTCACGCATCGGCTCCTGCCAGCCGCCGGGACCGAACCACGCCTCGCGCGCCGAGGCGCAGCGCAGCAGGAAGGCCTCGACCGCATCGGGCCCATGCTTGAGCGAAAGGTCGCTGATCGCGCCCAGCAATTGCGGATCGCCGAAGGGCTGGCTCTGCGCCGAGACCAGCAGGTCGGCCAGCACCTGCCGCGCGAGCAGGATGCGCTCACGGTCTTCCATGGGCCGCGATCCGGGGATCAGTTGCGCCTCGAGCGGAAACGTCGCCAGCAGCCACTGCGAGAACGCGTGGATCGTATCGATGCGCAAGCCCCCGCCGGGGCAGTCGAGCACGGCGGCAAACAGCGTGCGCGCCCGGGCCATCGTCTCGGGATCGGTCTTCGCGCCGATCGCGTCGAGCCTCGCGAACAGCTGCGTATCCTCAAGCCGCACCCATTCGGCGAGCGTGCCGTTGATGCGCGCCGCCATTTCGGTCGCGCCCGCCTTGGTGAAGGTCAGGCACAGGATCTGCGACGGTTCGACGCCCGGCTGCAGCAGAAGGCGCAGCACGCGTGACGAAAGGACCTGCGTCTTGCCGGTCCCCGCCGACGCGGAAAGCCACACGGTCTCCTCGGGATCGACCGCGCGCATCTGGTTGCCGTGAAGCGGATGGACGGAAGCCGGACCGCTCATGCCGCGTCCTCCCCGTTGCCGCCCAGCGCCGTGATCCACTCATCCAGACGCATCAGCTGGTCATAGTCGGCATAGCTGCCCAGTTCGGGATTGAGCCGCGCGGTGAAGGGATCGGTGCCCAGTATCCACTTGTCGAGCGCATCATTGAGGTAGGCCTCGGTCTCGTCGAGGAAGTCTTCGCGCAGGACCATCTTCTCCTGCTTCTTCGGATCGTCGGTGACCGGCTCCACCGCATAGCCGAAGTCCTCGGTGCGCGGCATCTTCGCGAGCGACCAGTATTCGAAACCGCTGGCCTTGCCCTCGATACCCTTGAAGCCCCCTTCTTCGGCGATCATCGCAATCAGGCCGAGCTGCAGCGCAAAGCCTTCCTTGACCTGCAATGGCTTTGGCGGGCCGCCGGTCTTGTAGTCGACCACGGCAAGCGTGCCATCGGCCTTGCGGTCGATACGGTCGGCACGGCCATGGATGCGCACGTCACGATAGCGCATGCCGCCCCAAGCCTCGACGCAGAGCACTTCGCGGCCCTGCTCCTTCTGGTCGGCGACCATCCTATCGAACGTCTTGAGGGCGGCATCCAGGCGCGGCCACCACAGCGCCCGCATCAGCGGGTGCGCATTCGCCTCGTCGAGCACTTGCCCGGCGATGGTGTGCAAACCGCCCTTGGGCTCACCTGCCTTGTGCCAGAGTTCGAGTATCCTGTGCGCGATCTCGCCCTTCCAGGCCGCGCTCGGCTCGGCATCCAGAGCATCGAGGGTGCGCAGGCCGAGGATCGAGCTGGCATAGAACTGGTAGGGATCGCCGCGCAGGCGATCGAGACCGGTGACCGAGATGTCGACCTTGCGCTGGTCTGCATCGGGCATCGGCTGCGGGCGCGGATGGGGCGGCACCCTCGCCGCTTCGTCGAGCCTGCGCGCCAGTCGCAGTGCCTCGCTCTCGACATGGCGCGCCGCCTGATCGCCGAGCATCGCTTTCACGCGCAGCACGAAGCGCGAAGGAATGACCGGTCCGCCTTCGTCGCGCTGCGCCCAGCTCAGCACCACTTCGGGCGCGCCCAATGCTGCGGCAAGGTCATGCGCGGCAAGGCCGATACGGAAATCGGCACCCGGCACACCCAGCGCGCGCAGCACCGCGGGTGGCAGCAGCGAATCCTGCGAGGGCGATGCGGGCCAGGTACCCTCCACCAGCCCGCCGCAGATGACCAGATCGGCGCGGCTCATGCGCGCTTCGAGCAGGCCATAGATCGCAACGCGCGGATGCCCGCCCCAGGGCGGGCGCACCGAGACGCGGTCCATCGCGTCGCGCAGCACCGCGTGCAGTTCGCGCGGATCGAGCACGGTACCCGCCGCGCTCGCTGCGCCGCGCAAGTCCTCTGCGAAGGCGCTGAGTGCGCGGCCGTCCGGCCCGGTCCACAAGGCATCGCCGCAAAGCGTCTCGGCGACTTGGCTGAATGCGCCGAGCAGCACTTCGAGCGGCTCCGCCTCGCCAAAGGCGAACAGCGGCGCGAGCATGTCCGCAACGCCTCCCCACCACTCGCCCAGCCTGGCTTGTTCGGCGAGCACGGCGACGGGGGCCAGCCCTGCGCCCGGTCGCGGACCGCGCAAGGCCAGGTCGAGCCTGCGGGCATTTTCCAGCCAGCGCGCGCGCCCTTCCCCGGCCCCGGCCAGGGGATGGGTCAGCAGGGCGATGAGCGGCACGGGCGCGCCCTGTTCGGCAACCAGTTCGGCCAGCAGCAGCAGGAGCCGCCCCGCCGCGGTCTGCGGCAAGGGCCGCCCGGCGGTATCGTCGGCCTCGATCCCCCAGCGTTCCAGATGCGCAACGACGCGCCCGGCAAGCCCACGGTTCGGGGTGATCAGTGCGACGCGGCGCTCGGGCGTTTCCAGCGCCTCGCGGATCATCACTGCAATCGCCTGAGCCTCTTCGCCCGGATGCGCGCTTTCCATCAGTCGCACACCGGAGAGGCGGCGCTTCTCGGCGGGCAGATCGACCCAGACGGACGAGGCGCGCGGCGGCAGGAAGAGATTGGAAATGACCTTGCTGCGCTCTGGCGGTGCCGCACCGTGGCCCGACCGGTGCCAGGGCTGCACTTCGTCGCGCGCGATCCCCATGCGGTTGAGCAGCAGTTTGAGGTGATATTGCGGATGGGTCACCGCATCGCTGCGGCCGAAGGGCGGGTCATCCGGCCCGACCGGATTTCCGGCCGTGCCCAGTTCGTCCCAAACCCCCGCATCGAGCGCAAGATCGAGGTCGGGCAGGATCACCGAGCCGCCGGGCAGTTCGCTCACTACACGCAGCATCTTCGCCAGCGCCGGAGAGGCACTGGTAACGCCTGCGGCAACCACCGGATGCTGCGGCGGCGCAGTGCGCCAGCTGTTCGCGGCATGTTCGAAGAGCCGGTTGCGGCGTTCCGGCGCATCGATCTGCCCGCGCCCGGCCAGTTCGGCGATCCAGTGCTGCTGCACCTTCAGGAAGGCGCGGGTATTGTCGGTCCAGTGCCCGGCAAGATCGCCGACGATGCCGATGACCCGTTCAGACATCAGGTCAATCGGCGCAATCCCCTCGACCAGCAGCCGGTCCATCGTGCTGCCCAGTTCCCATGCCCGGCGCAGCAGCGCCGCACCCTTCCCGGCCTCGTCGCCTTCGACTTCGCGCAGGTAATGGGCAAGACGCAGCCAGCGGCGCATCGGATCGGCGGCGGGCGGAATATCCGCAGCGCCCAGCGGATCGAGCAAGGGGCCGAGCGTCTCGTCAAGGTCGAGGTCGCCCACCACGGCCATGCGCGGCAGGAGCATCCCCGGCGTCTCGCTCTCGCCCGAATGCCGCACGAATGCCTCGGTCACGGTTCGCACCGCACGGCGGCTGGGCAGGAGCAACGTCAACCGGGCAAGGCCAAGTTCCCCTTGCGCATAGCGCGGCGCGAGGCCCGCCACGAGAGCATCGGCAAACCCGCGGTGCGCAGCAATCGAGTAAACGCGCGGCCCGGCGCGATCAGGCACGGGGCAGCCATGCCTCGGTGGGCTTGATGGCGCCCGGCTCACCGACCTCGAACCACAGGCCGGTATGCGAAATGCCGTAGAGACGGCCTTCCTCGATCGCGCGCGACCACAGGACATTGGTCGAGAACGGGCCTTCGGGCGCATCGCGCAGCAGGCGATGCGAGACGATCTGGATGCCGGTGTAGATGAACGGCGCGACCCGGCCCTTGCCGCGGCGGCTGACCTTGCCTGCCGGATCGAGGTGGAAGTCCCCCTCGCCACGATAGTTCAACGCGCGCGGGTGCGGCACCAACAGCAGGAGCGCATCCATTCGTTCGGGATCCCACGCCTGCGAAAGCTCGGCGAACACGTCACTGGGCCCATCGAGCCAGACATTGTCGCTGTTGAGGCAGAAGAACGGATCGGGCAGCATCGGCGCGGCCTTGACCATGCCGCCACCGGTTTCGAGCAGGACATCGCGTTCGTCCGAGATCGTGACCGCAGGCCCGCTCTTGCGCACCTTCATGTGGCCTTCGAGCGCATCGGCAAGATAGTGGACGTTGACGACCGCCTTGGCGACGCCCGCGTTATCCAGCTTTTCCAGCGCATGATCGATCAGCGCCTTGCCGCCGACACGAACCAGTGGCTTGGGTTGCGCCGCGGTAAGCGGGCGCATGCGCTTGCCCAGCCCTGCCGCGAGGATCATCGCGGTATCGCTTGCGAGGGGTTTGGCGCTCATAGTCCGAACTTGCCTCCACCGGCCTGCCGCACATCCATTGGGATGTTCGCATCGAACCATTCCGCCACCGGCGCCAGCGCGGGATGCGCAAGGTCGCGCTCGAGCAGTGCCCAGACGCGCGGGATCATGTCGAGGTAGCGCGGCTTGCCGTCACGCTTCCACAGGCGCACGAAAATGCCGACGATCTTGGTGTTGCGCTGCGCGCCCAGCCTTGCGTAGTCGGCGAGGAAAGTGCCGGCATCCACGCCGCTCGCCTGCGTGTAATGGTCGAACATCTGGGCTTCCAGCTCGGCCGAGACATCGCGGCGCGCGTCCTGCAGCAGCGAGACGAGGTCATAGGCGGGATGGCCGACCAGCGCGTCCTGGAAATCGAGCAGCCCCTGCTTTTCCAGCGCGCCCAGAAGCATGATGTTTTCCGCGTGATAGTCGCGCAGCACGGTCACGCCCGGATGCTGGCGCGGGAGCATGCCGCCCAGCGTTGCGTCCCAGGCCGCGATGAAGCCGGGCACATCGACCTTGAGGCCCCGCGCCGCGCAGTACCAGTCGACGAAGAGCCGCGCCTCGCGCTGGTACTCGCTCATCGAATATTCGAGGAACGGCCCCGGTGGCAGCCGGTGCAGCTTCACCAGCGCATCGACGGCGCCCTTGTAGGTGTCGGTCTCGTCCGCGGGCCACTGGTCGAGGTAGTCGCGCATGCGCGCCTCGCCGAAATCCTCGATCAGGACGAGGCCGCGCTCGGCCTGCTCGGCCAGAATGCGCGGCGCGCGCATGTCATTGGCATTGAGCCAGTGCGCGGCGCGCAGGAACGGGCCCGGGTCCTCGTTGGGCGGCGGGGCGTCCATCAGCATCGCCGTTTCATCGCCCCGGCGAATGCGGAAATAGCGGCGGAACGAGGCGTCGCCCGGAAGCGGCTCGACTTGCGAGCCGGCCCAGCCGGCGGTTTCGAGGAAGGATTCTAGGCCCGCAGGCAGCATCACGGCAGTGTCCGTCATATCGGCATTCGCCCTAGCCAATCAGCCCCCGCCTCGACAATGGCGATCCGCCCTTCATCCGCAATTTCCAGCGTGACGGAGAGGCAGCCCGGCTCATGCGCGAAGCCGCCGGCATGATCGGGCCATTCCGCGATCATGGCAGCACCCTCGCGATAGTCGTCCAGACCGATCTCCTCGGCCTCGGAGGGATGCGCGAGGCGGTAGAAGTCGGCATGCACCAGCGGCAGGCGCACAAGGGGCGGTTCGTAGAGTTCGACGATCGCGAAGCTGGGCGACGGCACCTCACCCGTATGTCCGAGGCCGGCGATTACCGCGCGGGCCAGCGTCGTCTTGCCGGCGCCCAGCCCGCCTTCGAGGGCTATGACATCGCCCACCTGCAACTTCACCGCAATGGCACGGCCCAGCCGGTCCATCGCGGCGAGATCGGGCAGTTCGATCCTCATGGCAGCTCGACGATGGCGCTGGTGCCCCGGCCCGGCTCCGATTCGAGCTTGAGCGTGCCGCCATGCGCTTCGACCAGTTGGCGGGCCAGCGGCAGGCCGAGGCCCTGGCGCCGCTCCACGCTCTTGCCATCGGCGCTCACCTTCATCCCGTCCAGCGCGCGCGTCAGGCTGCGGCTGTCGAGGCCCGAACCCTTGTCCTGCACGAGGATCTGCGCGACTTCGCCCTGAGGCGTCTTGCGCGAAGCGACCTGCACGAGGATCCGCTGCCCGCGTTTCGACGCTGCGATGGCATTGTCGACCAGATGGCCGATGGCCCGGCCCAGCCGCTTGCGGTCTCCGGTGATCGGACGCGGCAAGCCCTTGGCCTGGAGGTCCAGCTCCAGCCCGGCCTTTTCCAGCCGTCCGGCGCGCTCTTCGACCACGCTGCGGACGAAGGGCATGAGCTCGATCTCTTCCTTCTTGAGCGGCAGCATCCCGGCCTCGCTCTGCGAGAGGTCGAGAAGGCTTTCGATATGTTCGCCAAGCTGGTCGACCGACGCAAGAATGTCCGAGACATATTCGCGTCCGCTGTCGGAAAGATCGCCGCCAAGGCCTGCCTGCAGCAGTTCGGCAAAGCCGCCGATCGAGGTGAGCGGCGTGCGCAGTTCGTAGCTCATGTTGGCAAGGAAGCGCGTCTTGATTGCATCGGCTTCCATCAGCGCCGCGTTGCTTTCACGCAGCGCGTCCTCGGCCTTTTGCGAATCAGTGATGTCGAGCACCGCGAGAAGGCCGTTTCCATCGGGCAGCGGGACCCCCGCAAATTCGAGGATGCGCCCATCGGCCAGCGTGATCCGGCCACCCTTCTGGGTGCGGTCGAGCGTGGCCGCGCGCACGACGTTGCCGACGAGTTCGGCTTCCGCCCCGCGCTTGAGGCGCGATGCGATCTTCTTGAGCAGCGCCTCGACATGCGGGTGCGTGTCAAGGAAATCGCTGTCCAGACCCCAGTCGGCCGCGAAACGGCGGTTCCAGATCTGCATGCGGCCATCGGGTGCGAAGACCGCAATAGATTCGAACAGGCTGTCGAACGTCGCCGTGCGGGTCCGCAGCAGCGTATCGCGCACGGCCGACAGGCGCAGCTGCTCGGTGCGGTCCTCGACGATGAGCAGCAGGCCGCCGTCCGGGTCCGGCTGGGCCACGATGCGCAAGTGCGTGCCGTCGGCCAGCGCCCACGCTTCCTCCTGCGTATCGCCCGAAGCGAACCACGCCGCGCGCTCGCGCCGCCAGGCCGGAAAGTCGCGAACCTCGGGAACGCGCCCGACATCGCGCGCCGCATCGAGCAGGCGCTCGAACGCCGGCGGGTCCTGCATCATCTTGGCGGAGAACTTGAACAGGCGCTGGAACGGCTGGTTGGCGAAGGACAGGCGCCGCTTGGCATCGAACTGCGCCACGCCGGCCGAAAGCTGGTCGAGCATCGCACGCTGGGCATCGCGGAAAGCGCGGAACGAACGCGACATTTCCTCCAGATCCTCGATGTCGACGGCATAGCCGGCGACGCCGTCGCTCCCGAGCGGCAGGTCGCTGACACGCAGCGCGCGGCGCTGGCCGTTGATCGTGGCCGATACGATGCGCTCGATCGGGGCGCCCTTCTCTCGCGCGGCCTGCGCGACGCTCGCGGGCGAGTGTCCGTCGACCGTCTCGACCAGTTCGACACCGGCTGCGACGACCGATTCGGCACTCTCGCCGCCCACGGCCGCGACATAGGCCGAATTGACCAGCTGCAGTTCGCCGTCGGGCCGCCGGAACCACATCGGCATCGGTGCCGCCTCGATCAACGAGACAAGCGCGGTAAAGTCCCCCCGTGCCCGGGCCGCTTCCTCGCGCAGCCGGGCCAGTTCGCTCTCGCTGTCGGAAAAGTCGAAGACCCACACGAGCGCGGCACCGCCCGGCGAGACCTGAGGATCGGCTAGATGCCCGCGCAGCGCCAGACTGCGGGTCGAATTGCGCGGGGTGGCGACCAGCCGGAACGGCGCCGCCGTCTTCTGGCAGCGGCGCACCGCTTCGGTGAGTTCAGCCAGTTTCTCTGCAGGCAGACCCCGCTCTGCGGTATCGAGTTCGGAAAGGAACTGCGGCACGGCATCGAGCCCGAGCCACTGCGCCAGCCGCGGGCTGGCCTCGATCCGCCCGTCGGAACGCACGAGCAAGGGAATCGCAGGCGATTCTTCAACCATGCGCGCAAGCCTGCGCGCCGAGCGCAACGAGCCTTCAGCCCGCTTCTGGCGCGTGCGCGCCGACAGGATCGCCCAGGCTGCCCCCAGCGTCCACGCCGCGAGCAGCAATCCGATCAGCAGTGTTACGAGGCGCTCCTGGTCCATCGCAGATGGCTATGGTGCGCCTTGCCCGTGATGACAATGGGTTGGTTGCGCTGCAATGGACGCAATCCCCCGTCCGCGCCGCTCCATCCGGGGAGCGCAGAACGAAAAAAATCCGGCACCTGCAATTGCAAGTACCGGATCTCGGGCAACGCCGGCCTCGCCACAAGGGCAAGGCCGGGGTGCAATGCCAATCAGTAGCGGTAGTGGTCCGGCTTGAACGGGCCTTCCTGCGGCACGCCGATGTAGTCGGCCTGGCGCTTGGAAAGCCTGGTCAGTTTCACGCCGAGCTTGTCGAGGTGCAGCGCCGCAACCTTTTCATCAAGGTGCTTTGGCAGGACGTAGACGCGGTTCTCGTAGTCGTCCGACTTCGCGAAGAGTTCGATCTGCGCCAGCACCTGGTTGGTGAAGCTCGAAGACATCACGAAGCTGGGGTGGCCGGTAGCGCAGCCCAGGTTCACGAGGCGGCCCTTGGCGAGAACGAGGATCTGCTTGCCGTCCGGGAAGGTCACCAGGTCGGTGCCCGGCTTCACCTCGTGCCAGTTGTAGTTGTCGAGCGCCGAAATCTGGATTTCGGAGTCGAAGTGGCCGATGTTGCAGACGATGGCCTTGTCCTTCATCGCCTCCATGTGGGCGCCGGTGATGACGCCTTCGTTGCCGGTCGCGGTCACGAAGATGTCGCAGCGCTTGACCGCTTCCTCCATGGTGACGACTTCATAGCCTTCCATGGCGGCCTGCAGGGCGCAGATCGGGTCGATCTCGGTGACCATGACGCGCGCGCCGCCATTGCGCAGCGATGCCGCCGAGCCCTTGCCGACGTCACCGAAGCCGGCAACGCAGGCAACCTTGCCGGCAAGCATGACGTCGGTCGCGCGGCGAATCGCGTCGACCAGCGATTCGCGACAGCCGTAGAGGTTGTCGAACTTCGACTTGGTGACCGAATCGTTCACGTTGATCGCCGGGAACGGCAGTTTGCCGTCCTTCGCGAGGTGGTAGAGACGGTGCACGCCAGTGGTGGTCTCTTCCGAAACGCCCTTGATCGCGTTGACGGTGCGCGACAAGTAGCCCGGCTTCGCCTTGAGGAAGGCGCCCAGCGCGCGGACGAACTCGATTTCCTCGGCGTTCGAGGGTTCGAACAGCGGCTCGCCGGCTTCGACGCGCGCGCCCCACAGTGCGAACATGGTGGCATCGCCGCCGTCATCGAGGATCATGTTGCAGGTGAGGTCCGGATTGCCCTCACTCGACCAGTCGAAGATGCGGCCGACGTAGTCCCAGTAATCGGAAAGGCTTTCGCCCTTGATGGCGTAGACCGGGATGCCCTGCGCGGCGATCGCGGCGGCAGCGTGGTCCTGGGTCGAGAAAATGTTGCAGGTGGCCCAGCGCACTTCAGCACCCAGCGCGACCAGCGTCTCGATCAGCACCGCAGTCTGGATCGTCATGTGCAGCGAGCCGGTGATCCGCGCGCCCTTGAGCGGCTTGCTCTCGCCGAATTCCTCGCGCAGGGCCATGAGGCCCGGCATCTCGGTTTCGGCAATCGCGATCTCGGTGCGCCCATATTCGGCGAGGCCGATGTCGGCGATGGCGTAATCGTGTGCGGCGGTCTGGGCGGTGGCCACGGACAGGTACTCCTGAAACGGTTCGGTTAGGTTCTACGGGGTGCCGCGCGCCTGCCGCCGGGGCATGCAGATGCAGCAACCTGAATGCGGCGTACCTACCGTTTCAGTCCGCGAGAAGCAAATATAAAGATATCTTTATATGGCCGCGGGAGTGGAGCCAGTTCCTCCCGCGGCCACAAGGCCGCCGCCTTCGCCCTACCCCCGCCGGACGCGCAGGCGGCCTGAACTTGTCGGCCGAAACCTAGCGCGACGCCAGGGCCAAGACCGGCCCCGGTTGCCGCGAAAGCAACTGCCCGGCTGCCTCGACCAGCGTTTCGCGGCCCTGGACCTTGGCCAGGCTGCGCGTCACATCCTTGAGTTCCGCACAGGATAGCCAAGGATGGCCGCCGCCGTATTCGTTGGCCATCACCACGCTCATGCGGTCGAGCGCCCGGTTCGCGTCCTTCACGCCATAGCGCCGCGCAAGGTCGGCCTTGAGGTCGTCGCTGGCCTCGTTCAGCTCGCTCATGTGGCGACGCGTGAAGACGCCGTAGTCTGCGGTGAAGTTGTCGGCGGTGGTCCGGCAGCGCAGACCGGTGACCATCAGCATGATGTCCATTCGGCGCAGTTTTTCCGCGCTGCCGTCATTGCCCGCCGCGCTCGCCGGCGTCGGCAGGCCGATGCAGATGGCGATGATAATTCCGACCAGAGAAGCCCATAGCAACCGGCGCTCGCCGCTCGCGAAGCGCTCCGCCTTGCCTGATTGCCTGAATGTGTTCCCGAAAGTGCCCATTGTCCCAGTCCCCCCCGCAGGCCGAGTCCTGCATGAGACCGAGGATCACCCCGCGCGTTTACCGGCGATTGAACGGTCGCCGTAAATCGAAATTTACCATTCATGGGCGTTGCCGGAATGCCGCAGCGCCCTATATCTCGCCACGTTGCGATTCACTTGCAGAACAAAGGATGCATTCCATGACCATCGCCGTTGGAGACAAGCTGCCTGACGTCAAGCTGATCAAGGCTGGCGAAAGCGGACCCGAACCGGTCCAGACCGCCGATTACTTCGCCGGCAAGAAGGTTGCGCTGTTCTCGGTCCCGGGTGCCTTCACCCCGACCTGCTCGGCCAAGCACCTGCCCGGCTTCGTTGAAAAGGCCGGCGAACTCAAGGCCAAGGGCGTTGACGAAATCGTCTGCACCGCCGTCAACGACGCCTTCGTGATGGGCGCGTGGGGCAAGGCCTCGGGCTCCGACGACGTCACCATGCTGGCAGACGGCAACGGCGACTTCGCCAAGGCCGTCGATCTGGTAATGGACGGCACGGGCTTCGGCCTTGGCAACCGCGGCCAGCGCTTTTCGATGGTCGTCAATGACGGCGTCGTCGAACAGCTCAATGTCGAGGCCCCCGGCACCTTCGAGGTAAGCTCGGCCGAATACATGCTCGGCAAGCTCTGAACCGTTTAGAGCGATTGACGCGTTTGGGGCGGCCTTCGGCAGACGAAGGCCGCCCTTTTCGTTTCGGCTTCTCACGCATCACGCCGTGATCCGGGCAGGATCATCTATGCGACGATGCCTTGCAAGCCGGGCCGAAGCCGCCTTGCCAGCAGCCGGACGCGCAACTAGCTACCCGGCAACAGGCAATGGAGGAGAGATCATGGCACGCTCGGTAATCGTCACTGGCGGCTTCGGTATTCTGGGCCAGGCGGTCGCCCAGGCCTTCGTCGCAACAGGTGACAAGGTCGCCCGCATCGACTTCGCGCCTTCCGCGGCTCAGCCCATCGACGGCGCGCTGGACATCGGCGGCGTCGACCTGACCGATACCGCGGCCACCAAGGCAGCGCTGGACAAGGTTATCGCGGCAAGCGGCGGGATCGACGTCCTCGTCAATGTCGCGGGTGGGTTCGCCTGGGAAACGCTGGAGGGCGGTTCGCTCGACACGTTCGCGAAAATGCACGCGATGAACCTGATGACCAATGCAACGATCACCAAGCTGGCCCTGCCCGCACTCAAGACGTCTTCAGCCGGACGGATCGTCAACATCGGCGCCGGCGGCGCGCTCAAGGCCGGCATGGGCATGGCGTCCTACGCCGCATCCAAATCCGGCGTGCACAAGCTGACCGAGGCCCTTGCCGAGGAACTGGCCGGCACGAGCGTGACAGTGAATGCGGTCCTTCCCTCGATCATCGACACGCCCACCAACCGCGCCGACATGCCCGACGCCGACTTCTCGACCTGGGTTCAGCCCGCAGCCATCGCCGAAGTCATCGAATTCCTGGCATCCGATGCCGGACGGTCGATCACGGGCGCGCTGATCCCCGTTTCGCGCGGGGGCTGATCCTGCCTACGGGGAGGAACGCAGCCTTTCTGCAGGCACGTAAACGACGATCCCGTCCCGGTTCCAGATCCTGCGCCAGCCCGGCGCGCGGGACAGCTCGCGCGCCAGCGGCGTATTGTGCGATACCTTGAGCAGGAACGCAGCCACGGACCACCTGCGTTCAATCGCTTCAAGGCCGACCTTCCCGGCTTCAACCTTGCCGTTGAAGTGCCATTCCTCCGGCGTATAGCGATAGTATCGTCCGTCGAACGCGACGCGCCACTGCGGATAGCCGGCATCGATGATCGGCCCGCCATAGGGAAAATCGGCATAGATGACGCCGCGCACATTTTCCCGGCGCAATCGCTCAATGGCCGCCATCGGCAGGCTCTTGTCGAAGCGTGTCGGGAGCAGTTGCGGTCCGAACAGGGCAACCAGTGCCAGAGCCAAGACTGCGGACCAGCGCGGCACACGCATCGCAGCCGGTCGCGGTGATGACACGACACGCGACAGCAAGGGCACAAGCGCGACCGCCCAAAACAGCACGAACCGGATCGTGACGAGCGTCATGACGAAAAGCGCCACGGCCACGGCAAGTTCGCGCAGATCCACGCGTTGGCGACCTCGCAGCACGAACCATAGAGTCAGCGCTGCGGTATAGAGAATCGGCAGGGAATCGAGCCAGTTGGCGGGCCGCCACATGGGCAGCCATTCGGAGACGCCGATATCCAGACTCGCCTGCGCATTGCGGGCCGAAAGCGCGAGGATCGAGCCGCCGTCCGGGGTCGCGAACATGGCGAGGACCGCAAGCGGTATCAGGACGGTCTCTGCAACGGGCGGTCGCTTTCCGTCTTCGAGCCGCCATGTGACCCAGCCTGCGGCGGCGTAGACACCGAGCGCCCCGGCAGCCACACTGACCGAGGGGTGCAGGTTCTGCCAGAGCACCAGCAGCGGCGTCCCAAGCGCCACGGTCAACCACGGGCGCAGTTCAAGGCGCAGCAGCGCCAGCAGCAGCCCGAAGCACAGCACCGAGAAACTCTGCGGTCTTATGCTCGCGGTCGCCAGAGCCGCCACCACGGACAGGCACAGTGCCACCAGAACCGCGCCGGGCGCAGCCCCCTTGCAACGGCAAGCCAGTGCGACAGCCCAGAAGCCCCCGGCCCAGCACAAGGCGTCAAACACGCGCAGCGCGTCCCAACCGCCCAGCAGCCGGACCTTGGCCATGACCGCCTGCCCCAGCCAGGCCAGGGCGGGGAGCGAATCGCCAATATGGGAGGCCGCGAAGGGCTCGCGCGCAATCGGGCCATGGCGGGCCAGGATCATCTCGCCCAGCTTGAGCTGCCAGAAGATGTCGACGTCCCAGACCTTGCGGCTCAGGAGCAGGGCAAGGAGGATCGCGGGCGCAAGGACCAGCGCCCATTCGGCAAGCGCAGGCCAAGGCAAGCCCGCCGTTTTGCCAGTGCTTTGCGAATTCCCCTGCAACGGCATCCCCTGCCCCCGACCGACGCGGTCGGATCAATCGCGGACAGGGAAACCGATCGCGGGTCGCGACGCAAGTGGGCAGTGCGCAGGCTCACAAGGAATCCTGGGCAAGATCAGCCTCGTGCGATCAGTAGCCCATCAGGCTCAGCACTTCCTTGCGGCTGCGCTCGTCCTCAAGGAAAGTGCCCATCATCCGGCTGGTAATCATGCCCACGCCCGGCGTGCGCACCCCACGGGCGGACATGCAGGCGTGGTTTGCCTCGATCACGACGGCGACGCCGTGCGGCTGGAGATGATCCCAGATGCACTGCGCAACTTCCGCGGTCAGGCGTTCCTGGATCTGCAGGCGTCGGGCGTAACCGTGCAGCACGCGCGCCAGCTTGGAGATGCCGACCACGTGGTCGCGCGGCAGGTAGGCGATCGCGGCCTTGCCGATGATCGGCGCCATGTGGTGCTCGCAATGCGACTGGAATGGGATGTCCTTGAGCAGCACCACCTCGTCGTAACCGCCGACTTCCTCGAAAATGCGCGAGAGGTGAATGGCCGGATCCTCGGCATACCCGAGGCAGTATTCTTTCCATGCGCGCGCGACGCGCTGGGGCGTGTCGAGAAGTCCTTCGCGCTCCGGATCGTCGCCTGCCCAACGGATGAGGGTGCGAATCGCTTCCTGCACGTCCTGTGGGACGGGAGGCTTGCCGAGGGGATCGTCCTCGTCGGGCCCGATCAGGCTGCTCATCCTTTCAAACTCCTCATCTTCAATTTCTGCATCAATCGAATCCGCATGAGTTGCCCCTTGCGACGGAACAGCCCACGACGCTCGATCGGCTCGAACATTTCATCCGGACGTTCCGGATCGAGAAAAGCGCTCTCGCCAATCGCTCTTTCAGCATCCGACAAATGTTTCAAGGCCAAGGGCGCCAGATGTTTGCCCAAGGGCGCGAAGGCATCGATCATCGCCGACATGAAGCCATGCCGCTTCAACTCGGCAGCCACGATGTCTTCCTCGATACCGCAGTGCTCGGCCAGCAGCCGGATCCGCAGACGCTCGATCGCCGGTCCGACATGGGCATTGGCCGGCCTGCCGGCATCGATGAAGACGTCGCATTCGCTGTCGAGCCCCATCGAACGGTTGTTCATGTTCGCCGATCCGACACGGATGATCTCATCGTCGACGATCATCAGCTTGGCATGGACGTAGATCGGCGTCCCGTCGGCAGCCAGGGGTGTGTAGATGTGGAACCGGCCGGCATGATCGGCCTGGTTGAGCGTCTCCACCAGTTCGACCCGCGCGGTGTCCATCGCGAACTGTTCGAGCCACCCGTCCGCCGTGCGCGGATTGATCACGACGAACTCGGGCGGATCGTCTTCCATCAACCGTTCGCAGATGACTTCGGCTATCGCCCTCGACGCGAAGTACTGTGTCTCGACATAGACGAAGCGCCTGGCCCGCCGGATCTGCTCGATGAACAGCTCCTCGATCTCGGCGATTTGCGAACACTCACCCCATTTCGCGCGCGTGCGCGCTATGCCGATCTCCACGTTCTCGAACTCAGCGTCGAGGTTGTCCGGCCAGGGCGATTCATCCTGCGGCGCGCAAGGACGTATGGGCTTGCCGCCCGCCGCCTCCCAGCGGTCTCGCCCCAGTTCACCCAGTGCGTGCGCGATCTCCCCTTCCATGATCATCGTCACGTCATGCCAGGGATCGTAAAGTCTTCCTGTCGGCCGGCGCCGACGGATATCCCGGGGCCGATGCTCGGGCGTGTCCCATCGGTCGGAAGTCATGTCTATTCCCCCGCAGACAGCAAGAACATCGTCGATCACCACGATCTTCTGGTGATGGCTGCAGCCGATGGGATGGGCGGAATCGAACTTGAAATCGATGCGCTTGTGCACTGCCCAGCGCAGCAGATCGATCAGCATCGTCCCGCGAAACAGCGAACGGATGAGAGAGAAGTTCCACTTCAGCAGCAGGATCTCGAGGGTATCCGTGCGCCGTACCAGCCACAGAATGAAAGACCCGAGCCGCGCGGGGAAGCGTATCTTGCGGCCGCGCTGCCACCAGCGGCGACCGGATGACAGCAGGATGCGCGAATCGAAATCCCAGCCGATCAGGAAAATGCGCTGGCGTGCATCGACCATGGCTTCGCGGATGACGTCGAAATAATCGGCGGCATCGATAACCAGATGGGCGCGTTTGGCCATGGCGAAACGCCAGACGGAAGGCCCCTCGCCCTCGGCATCTTGTACCGCCTTGCCTCCCTGTTCGTTCATCATCCGCCTTGCTGGATTACCCTGCTCCGACGATCAAGTCCCCAGATGTCCGCTAGTTCCCCCGCCACGGATACAATGCAGCGGCACCCTGAACCGTCCAAGGCGCAAATTGCGACGAGGGGCGCCGATTCGGCCATCAGGTCCGGCTAGCAGTCTACGGCAGGAAATCGCCGCATCTTCACGAAGCGGGCATCGCGAATCGCCCGCGGATCGTCGAGAATTTCTCTCCGCATGGCGGATTCCGGCTGATTTTTGTCAGAAAATGGCACTTTCTGCGGTTGATCTCATTTCATTCAGCCGCCATTCGTCTTGGCGCGTGTAACTATTGCACCATCGCAGTTCGTTTCGTTGAGCGATCATTTCGCCAGAAACGGACCCCTGGCCCTTCGGGTCGGGTCAGTCGTCCGGCAACTTTCCGGACCCCTTTCGCGCTCCCGCATGACCGGGAGCCGGCATTGGGATCGCATGACGGTCCTGCACGAGAAGGAGTAACACATGAAGAATTCGCTCATCGCCGCCGCGATTGCTGCAGCGAGCCTGGCTCCCGTCGCCGCGGTGGCGCAGGACGCAGCCGCTACTGCCGTCGCCCCGACGGTGGGAGCCAAGGTTTTCGGCCCCGAAGGCAATGAAGTTGGCACCGTTGAAGCCGTCCAGGGCGACGTGATCACGGTTTCGACCGGTACGGCACGCGCCGGTCTTCCGACCAGCGCCTTTGCGATGCGCGCAAAGGGCCTGACCATCGGCATGACGAAAGCTCAGCTCGAAGCCGCCGTTAACGGCGCTGCCGCCCAGTCGACCGAAGCCAAGGACGCCGCGCTTGTCGTCGACGCTCCGATCAAGAGCAGCGACGGCGTCGTGCTCGGCACTGTCACCAAGGTCGAGGGTGACGACGTAACCCTGACCCTCAGCGATGGCGCCGCTGTCGCCCTCAAGAAGGCCTCGATCGGCCTGACCGCTGACAGCTCGCTTGCCCTCGGCATGACCGCGGCTGACTTTGCCGCCGCCACGCAGTCGGCAGCCGGCACGGCGCAGGCCAGTGCCGATGCCGCTGCCCCGGCAGGCGCGCAGGCCGAGAACGCCTCCACCGAAAGCGAGTAATCGCTCCGGGCTTGCGGCAGGCACGAATTAGCCTGCCTCGGCACATGCAGCAGGGCCGGGACGACGATGGCGCTCCCGGCCCTGTTCTTATGTCCGCCCCATTTCGTGCAGGGACAAGATTTCCGGGGAAAATCCTTGCGGTCGACCTGTGTGTTAGCCCAATAGGGTCCGCGAATCCCGCCGTGTAGTACCCGCGCGGCATTTTCCAGATCCAACACAGTGAGCTGCGGCGCCTTGTCTCCTCAGGAGCATTTCAAACACTTCGCAAAAGCCGTTCCCGGCTTTGACACCTCCTTCGACCTTGCCCGCCGCCGAGCGGCCACTGCCATCGGTGCCATTTCCCTGGGCCTTCTGGCAATCGTCTTCGCCTGGAGCGGCGACAAAGCGCAGCAGATCTTCCTCTCGATCACGCGCAGCTACCCCTATCTGCCGCTGATCCTGACCCCCAGCGTCTTTGCCGGCGTCGTCTGGATCACCAACACCTGGGCGCCTGCCGCCAAGGGTTCGGGCATCCCGCAGGTCATTGCCGCCGGCAAGGATCTCGATCTCGCCTACTCCAAGCTGCTTTCGCTGCCGACCGCGATGGCCAAACTGGTCCTGACAGTCGTCATGCTGCTGGTCGGCGGATCGGTCGGTCGCGAAGGACCGACGGTGCAGGTCAGCGCCGCAATCATGATCACCTGCCACAAGATCCTGCGCGTACCGATGACCGCTGGAGTCCTGATTGCCGGGGGCGCCGCAGGCGTCGCCGCCGCGTTCAACACGCCGCTGGCCGGGGTCGCGTTCGCGATCGAGGAACTCGCCTCGGCCTTCGAGCAGCGCGTTGCCGTGCTGGTGATGGCCGCAGTCGTCGCCTCGGGCCTTGTCAGCCTCGGGATCGCCGGGGACTACATCTACTTCGGCGTCATGCGCGAGACGCTGCCGGTCAGTTCGGTCATCCTCGCCGCGCCGGTCGCAGGCATTCTCGGCGGTGCGCTCGGCGGCCTGTTCTCCCGCTGCCTGCTCGCGTTTGCCCGCAGCGGCCACGCCTGGTTCGTCGCAGTGCGCAAGCGCCCGGTGCTTGCAGCTTTCGTCTGCGGACTGATCGTTGCGATCGCCGGCTGGCTCACCGGCGGGTCAACCTGGGGCACCGGTTACGAGACCACCAAGCAGCTCGTCGAAGGCCAGGGCGATTCCTCGATCTGGTTCGGCCCCGCCAAGTTTCTCGTCACCACCGCGACGGCCGTTTCGGGTGCACCGGGGGGCATCTTCGCCCCTTCACTTTCCGTGGGCGCAGGCTTCGGCCAGTTGCTCTCGTTCCTGTTCCCGGACGACCCGATGGCGGCCATCGTGCTGCTTGGCATGACCGGCTACTTTGTAGGCGTCGTGCGCGCGCCGCTGACCGCAGTCATCATTCTCATGGAAACGACGGCCAGCCGCGGCATGATCCTGCCCCTGTTCATGACAGCGATCATCGCCGACGCAGTCAGTAAGCTGGTGTGCCGGGAGAAGCTTTACCACGGCCTGTCGAAGGGCTTCGTGGTCCAGCGCAGCGACCAGGGCGATTCCACAGCCAAGCAGGCCTGACAGGGCCGCTCAGGACAATTATCGAACAAAGATACGCACAATGCGCTGCCGTTGACCCTTCTAACCATCGATCCGTCCTCACCCCGCAGGTGCGGCCTGTCATTTCGAAAGCACGGAAACCGACCGTAGGAGGCGAAATTACGCGCCCGCATCCGGTTTGGAAGCCACCACCTAAAATGCACGGCAAGGCATTACGGGTTTTGGATTAGGTCGGCGTCTTAGCGGTATGCGGATTGCCATTCCTATCCATAGCTTCGAACCCGGAGGGGTTGAGCGCGTCGCGCTGCGTCTTGCTGAATATTGGCAAGATTCTGGCCATGATCCTGTCATCGTCCTTGGCCGAAGCCGCGGAGCCTGTATCGGCCCCGCCCCTGACCTTGACTATCGTTTCACGAGAGAACCCTTTCCGACCGACCGATGGGAGACCATCTGGATGATCTGGTCGTTCTTTCGGTTCCTTCGGAAGGAACAGGTCGACGCCATCTTCTGTCCGGGCAATACCTACACCGTCGTATGCGTTGCCGTGAAGCTTCTCCTCGGGGACCGATGTCCTCCCGTTCTGGTCAAGATCAGCAACGATCTGAAGCGCAGTGACCTACCGACATTCGTTCGACCGTTTTATCGATGGTGGCTTAGAGCACAAGGAGCCGTCCTGGAGCGCTTCGTTGGCATTGCACACCCAATGCGGGCCGAAATAGAACGCGAACTGGCTCTCCCGAAACACAGCGTCAGCGTCATTCCGGACCCGGCGCTTTCCGAAACCGAACTGCATGAGCTTTTCGGTTCGGGATTGGCCAGGCATTCGCAGGTCGGTTGCCGCTTCCTTACGATCGGCCGGCTTGCTTCGCAGAAAAACCAGATACTGCTTCTGGAGGCCTTTGCGCGCCACGCCTGGCCCGACGACACGCTCGTCATTGCTGGCGATGGCCCCGAGCGCGACAGACTGGTCGAACGTGCAAGTGCCTTGGGACTGCAGTCGCGAGTCCAGTTTGTCGGTCACGTGGACAACGTTCTTTCCCTTTATGCAAAAGCGGACGTCTTCGTGCTCTCGTCCCATTATGAAGGAGCACCCGCAGTTATTCTGGAGGCCTTGGCCGCGGGCCTGCCGATCGCTGCAACGAACTGCTGCGTCAGCATGGAGTGGCTGACCGGATATGGCCAGTTTGGCGTGGTGGTTCCCCCCGGCGATCCCGATGCTTTGGGCCTTGCGATGAACGCGGCCAAGCATCTGCGACCGGATCAGCCGGCCATGCAGCGCCTTGCCGCAAGCTTCACATTGGAAAGCTCCGGGCAGCTCTATCTGTCCGCCTTCGCGGCCCTGGTCGGCAATGCCAATCGTCGGCATCGGGAGAATTCGCCCAATAGTGTGCGGGTTTAAAATGAGGGCGGAGTCTAGCGGGCCTCAATAACGATCAAGGCCAAGGAATGCCCGATCAAACCCTAGCGCTTGCGCCGAGTGGAACGTTCACGTTCGAACCACAGGATCGTAAGACGAGACCGGCTTCTGGCAGCGTTTTCGGGACGCTCCTCTCGCTGGTCGTCGCCGGCGCAGCAATCTACCAAGTGAGCGACCTCGATTTTGCGAAGATCCTTGCGCTTGTGCCAACTTCGCCGACCTTCTGGGGCCTGTTCGTCATCAGCTATCTGATCGGACCGGCAAGCGACTGGTTCATTTTTCACCGTCTTTGGGCGATTGGAGCCGGCGCCTTCGGCGCATTGATCCGCAAGCTCATCTACAACGAACTGCTGGTCGGCTACATCGGCGAGGTCTATTTCTACGGTTGGGCCCGCAAGAATCTGAAATTCGTGACCACTCCGTTCGGAGCCGTCAAGGACGTGGCCGTGCTTTCGGCTGTTGCAGGCAATGTAACGACTCTCTTCTTCCTGGCTGTGGCGTTCCCTTTCGTGAGGCTGCTGCCACTCCATGACCATCTGACAGCAATTGCTTGTTCGCTCGCGTTCGTCATCGGGATCTCGCTGGCTGTCATGCTGCTGCGCCGTTCCCTTTTCTCGCTCGAGAAAACGGAACTCAAGATGATCTTCGCAGTCCATATCTTGCGAATTCTTGCAACGACCGTGACTTCAGCTGCCTTGTGGCACCTGGTGTTGCCGGATGTTGCCCTTGGCTGGTGGCTCATTCTGGTGACCATCCGCCTTTTGATCTCTCGACTGCCCTTCGTGCCGAACAAGGATGTCGTATTCGCCGGAATAGCCGTGCTCGCACTCGGCGGCGAAGTCGAAATATCGGCACTGATGGCGCTCATGGCGGGACTGATCCTCTCGGCTCATGTGGTTGTCGGCCTCAGCTTCGCGTTGGCAGACCTGCTTTCAAAAGGGAGAAGCAATGAAGCGCCTGCTTTTTAGTCTTGCGGCCAGTCCCCTGCTGGTTGCCGCTACCATCCCATCCACCCCTGACCTTGGAACGGCGGAAGGCAGATGCCGTGCCAATGAGCTCGGGCCCTCGTTTCTGGTCGATGTCACCGGGCTCAAGGACCGCAAAGGCAAACTCAAGCTTGAAGTCTATCCGGCTAATCGCGTGGACTTCCTGGAAGACGACAATATCCTGATTTCGGCGGGCAAGACCTTTCGCAGGGTTGAAGCGTCTGTCCCTGCTTCGGGCGCGGTCCAACTCTGTGTGCGGGTTCCCTCGCCAGGACGCTACGCGGTAAGTCTGCTGCACGACCGGGACGGCAACCGAAAGTTCAACTGGCGCGTCGATGGCATCGGATTTGCAGGCAACCCCAAGCTTGGATGGAGCAAACCTGACGCTACCGCAGCAAGCTCGGTAGCCCTCTCGGGCCCGACGCCGGTCGAGATTGTCATGAATTATCGGCGCGGCCTCGGCATGCGCCCCATCCGATAATGGGAAACCGCCGATGAAAATCGTCGATGTCTGCGCTTTCTATTCTCCCAGAGGCGGTGGCGTAAAAACCTATGTCGGCCAGAAGCTGGCGATCGCCGAACGCATGGGGCATGATATTACCATTCTCGCACCTGGCGACGACAATGCGATTGTCGAGTTCAACTCGTGCGCCCGCATCCAGACGATCGCCTCGCCACGCTTCCCGCTTGACCGGAAATACTGGTATTTCAACGATGAACCGGCGCTCCATGCCGCGCTCGACATCTTGGCCCCGGATTTCGTCGAGGCGTCCTCACCATGGCGCAGCCCGCTCATGGTGGCGAACTGGCGGCCGGAGACGCCCAAGGCGATTGTCATGCACGCCGATCCTCTGTCCGCCTATGCCTATCGGTGGTTGGAACCTCTTGTCACTCGCGAGACGATTGACCGCAAATTCGTGAAATACTGGGCTCACTTGCGCCAGCTGGGACAGCGCTATGCCGCAGTCGTATGCGCCAGCGATGATCTGGCCTCGCGGTTGAAGGCAGGCGGCGTCGGCAATGTCGTAACAGTCCCGATGGGAGTCGAAGCGCACCGCTTTTCGGCGAGCAAACGCAATGAAGATCTGCGCGCAAGCCTGCTTGCCCAATGCGACCTGGCCCCCGACGCGACATTGCTCATCGCGGCCGGCAGACTTGCGCCAGAAAAGCGCTTGCCGATGCTGGTAGAAGCGGTGACGATCGCAGGCAGGCATCGCCCGATCGGTCTCGCAATCTTCGGCGAAGGACGAGAGGATACAAACATCCTGCGGTCGATCTGCCGAAATCCCCATATCCGGTTGTTTCGCCCGGAATGCGACCGGGAAAGATTTGCCTGCATCCTTGCAAGCGCCGATGCTCTCCTGCACGGCTGCGAGGCCGAAACCTTCTGCATGACGGCAGCGGAGGCAAGCGCCAGCGGCATACCAGTGATCGTACCCAATCGTGGTGGCGCGGCTGACTTCGCCAGGGACAGGATGGGGCTGTCCTATCGCGCTGCCGATCGTGCGGACCTGGTTCGTGCCATCCTCGCCTTGCCCGACCGCTTTGCGACGCGCTCGAACGGCGGCACGGTGCAAGCAATGAACGATCATTTCGCCGCCCTGTTTGCAATCTATCGGGAATTGCACTTGAGCGAACTCTCACGCGCCGCTTGAGCGCGGCAATAGGGCGAAGGCTATGCCGGCTTTGATCCTCGGCAGGCAACCGCTTCGCGGCTAACTTGCTGGCGGTTGGCCTGGCCGGAGAATGTCTCCGGTCATGGCTTTGCCGATCCCTGGCCCAGGCGAATTCCCAAGAATGTCCGTCAGCCGGGTGCGTAGCTCATGGCGAATCCCGGCGCAGATCGGTACTGGCCTCATCCCTGCAATGGCTTCACGCGCAGACGGAATCAGGTCCCGAATAATCGCGGACGGTTCGCTTCATCATCATTCGAACGAAAAGTCGATCACGAAGCCCGCATGGTCAGAAAGAGGCTCTTGCGTGGCGAGCGGGAACGGAACCCAAGCCCGTTCGGGCAGGAGCCCTACCCTTCTTCCACCACGGAAAAGAATCTTGTCCTTGTTTCGGACAACGATCCGCCGCGCCTCATCTTGCGAACCGGACACTACATTTCCCTTGGCAAGAACAGTCCTGAGACCATCGACCTGGGCGCCATGGAGAAGCGGCTGCGCTACCGACGCTACGCGTATGGACACATCACCCGTATTGAAATCTCCGCCGAAGATGACCGGGGTGTCGTTCGGAAGCGCTTTAGACAAGAATTCCCGAACTGCGGCGACTTGCCAGGAATAGGCCCGATCGGCCCTTTCGCTCGTCACGTGTGCAGCGCCGCGCGAATTCAGATGGGCGTTGACAATTGCGATTGGCTCCCCGGCGCCGGGTACATCTATCCACGCCACAATAACGCCCTTCGCCGCAAGGCAATCGTAACCCGCGCATGCGCCTTCGGGAAACGCGTAGCGCTCGACTTTGATGATGGGGTAATCGGAAAGAATCGCGAGGCCGCTATCGATCAGGCTCCCGGCCCCTTCTCCCTTGATCCATTGCGCACCCTTGGCAAACGAGCGCCCCAAGGGTTGAGCCTCATGGGAACTCGCAAATTGAGGGCCATTGACCACAAATCGATAACCGCCGACCTTGGCGAGCTTATTGGAGATGTCTCCGAAGGCTTCCTGCAACAGAACGATGCGTGGCTGCGCATTGCTGGACCTCATCGCAGCAAGACGCTGTCCGATAGCGGAATTGGCTTCCTTGCGACCAAAGGCGATTGGCCAGGGCAATCCCTTGATATTATATGACAAGATCGACAGCGGGCCGGCCGGCCCCGGCCAAGTGGCACTGTGATCCAGTTCGATGTCATAGCTGGGCGAGGACATAACTGACGCGCCTAGAAGAGCCGCTGCGGTGAATAGCGCAAGAGTTCTGAACCTGATCATAATGCTTGCGTCCCCAGCAAATCGTGGGCGCAAGACGCCGTTCTCTGGCGATTTCCGCACAGTTTCCTTGCATGTGCGGTTCTGCGCACTCCCCGGCGTCTAGCTGCCTAAGCAGCAGCGGAGATCAGGCATGGACAGCTTCAATGGGATCGGCAGATCTGCAGCAGGGTTCCTGCCGCTCTCCACAACGGGAGGCACCGCGCCGGCGCTGGCGAATACGGGCGCAACGAAGCGAGCCTCGATCAAATCACGCGCAAAGAACTTCTGATGCCCAAAGCCGTTCAAAAACTCGAGTCATCACCTAATACATTGCTCCAGTGGCCGCCCCGCCCTTATGGAGTTCGTATGTTAAGCGGATGCGAAGAGTCGGGCACAGGCGAGGCGGGCCTGCTGCAACTGCTGGGCGAAATGCGATCGGATCTGTTGCGCTTCATGCTGGCGCGCCAATGCAATCCCGCCGAAGTCGAAGATTTGCTTCAGGACCTTTACGTGAAACTGGCGAATATCCGTACCGGCCCCATAAGCAACCCGCGCGCCTATCTTTATCAGATGGCAAACA
This sequence comes from Novosphingobium sp. KN65.2, assembly GCF_001368935.1. Taxonomy (NCBI): domain Bacteria; kingdom Pseudomonadati; phylum Pseudomonadota; class Alphaproteobacteria; order Sphingomonadales; family Sphingomonadaceae; genus Novosphingobium; species Novosphingobium sp. KN65.2. The sequence continues at coordinate 3,989 of NZ_CCBH010000002.1, read as the reverse complement.
ACCTCCTCCACGACCACCGGCGAGGGCGTCGCCGACAGCAGGAACGGGACGATCACTGGACGCGCAGTCGGATCGGACCCGATCTTGAAAAGGAAAGTGCCCCTTCGCCGGAAGAGAGCGCAATCGCGCGCGATGAACTCGAGCGGGTCAATAGGGCGATTGCTTCGATGCCACAGCGAACCGCGCAGATTTTGAAGATGTATCGTCTCGACGGCGTTTCGCAAAAGGCTATCGCCAACAACTTGAACCTCAGCTTGAGCGCGGTGGAAAAACACCTCCAGCGCGCTTATCGAAAGCTTCTGCTTCTGAAGGAAGAATTGGATGGATCTCCGCAACTTTCGCTAAGGGAGGCGGACGATGTTGGCTTTTCCTGATCCCGCAATGCTGGAGCAAGCGATAGCTTGGCACCTTCGGCTCAAGGATGCCGATGAGGATACGTGGGTTGAATTCGCCGAGTGGCTGAACGCCGATCCTGCTCATAACGACGCCTATGAAGCCGTTGCAAACCGCGATGCGTATCTGTCGTCCGCACTCGAAAAGGCGACTTTCCCTTCAAGCGATCAACACGAGCCGGCACCGGACGAAGACGCGCACGCTCATGAACCAGGGGATGGCATTGCTCGCCGCAGCCACTGGCGCTGGGGTGCAATTGCAGCTTCGATGGCGGTGGCTGGCGTCTTTGCCGTCCAAATGCTGTCCAACCGGGATACCTCCTATGCGATCGCAACTGCTGTAGGAGAGACTCGAACCGTTTCACTCGCGGACGGGAGCGAAATCCTCCTCAATGGCAATACCGAGGTTATTCTCGATAGAAACGACGCCAGACTGGTGGAGATTGCGCGAGGCGAAGCCCGGTTTGCCGTAAAGCACGATGAGACCGACCCTTTCACCGTCGTTGCCGGCGATCAGCGTCTGGTCGATATTGGCACCGTGTTCAATGTGGTCCGCACCGATCGACACCTCCGCGTCGGTGTCGCGGAAGGCGCCGTGCGCTATCAAGGCACGGCCCGGACCGTCGAACTTCGCGCCGGTGACAACCTTGCCGCTGACGGCCGGGGAAAGATCGAAATTTCGCAGAGCCCGGTTGCCTCCATTGGGAGCTGGGCCGATGGCGAACTGGTCTATGATCAGACTCCCTTGGCACAGGTCACCGACGATCTGTACCGATCAACCGGGATTTCGCTCAAGCTTCCTCCTGGCATGGACTCGAGGCGCTTTTCAGGCGTGATCCAGACCAATGGAGACAGGGATGCGGTGCGCGCGAGGCTGGAAGTACTGATCGATGCGAAAATCGTCGCTGACGGGGCACGTTGGTCCGTCGAAGCCCGGTGAGCGGCAAGGGGCTTCTGCTGGGCGCGCCGATCGTGTGCGCAGCGGCAGCTTGCCCCGCGTATGCGGCCGACGAAATCAGCTTTGATGTTCCTTCCGGGCCATTGAATGTCGCCCTGCTGTCATATGCCTCTCAGGCACGCATTTCCATTGATACCAGTGACCCGGCATTACGGTCGATCCGGGTTGGCGGTCTGAAAGGGCGCTTTTCCCTTCGCGAAGGGTTACGCCGGCTGCTTAAGGGCACAGGCTACGATTATCTGGTTTCACGCGGAAACGTGGTCAGGGTTCTTCGCCAGACTAACCATCCTCCACAGCGGGTGGCGCCTGATCGAGGAAGGGCCGCAACTTCTCCTTCGTCCCCGCGTCCGGGCGTTCAAGCGCCACCGTCGGCGGAGATCATTGTCACGTCGAGCAAACAGAATGTCGCGCTGGTCGACTACCCTGGTACATTCCATGTCACCTCATTCACAGAAGCGCAAAGCCTTCACGCCGGCGGCAGCGGCAGCGAAGTATTGCTGCGCAAGCTTCCCAACCTGACTTCAACCAACCTGGGTTCGGGGCGAAACAAGATCTTCATCAGGGGCATTGCCGACAGCAGTTTCAATGGGCAATTGCAGTCGACAGTCAGCCAGTATTTCGGTGAAAGCCGACTCACGTACAGCGCTCCCGATCCAGACCTCGCACTGTACGATATAGAGAAGGTCGAAGTGATCGAGGGTCCTCAAGGGACCCTTTATGGAGCGGGTTCCCTGGGCGGTGTCATCCGTGTCGTGCCGCATCTTCCCATACCGGGCGAGTTCAGCCTCAGCGGAACGGCAGCGATGGGAGCGACTGGCGGTAAGGTCGGCGGGGACAGCGCCGTGGTTACCAACATCCCGATCGGTAGGCACGCTGCACTTCGAATTGTGGGATATCGCATTGTGCGTCCTGGCTACATCGACGACGTCGAACGCAACCTGTCCGATATCAATCGCACGAGCGTCTCGGGACTGAGGGCGAGCATGCGGATGGAGTTCAGGGATGGCCTTAGCATCGACGCCGGTATCGTCACGCAGGATACCGGGAGCCGGGACAGTCAGTACATCGATGGTCCACCCTCGTCGACGCTGACGCGTCGGTCCCTTGTCGCTCAACCCTTCAACAATGACTATCGCCTCGCATTCGGGACATTTCGGGCCGATCTGGGCTTTGCCAAGCTCGTGTCCAACACATCCTACACGTATCACACGATCGACACGGTTTTCGACGCGACATCGCCTGTAGCCAAGATTCCCTCGATATTTGAAGAGAGCATGCTGGTCAGGCTGCTAACGCATGAAACGCGAATCTCGGGGTCATCGGATTGGATTTCGAACTGGGTTTCGGGCTTTTCGATCGCCCGCAACACCAACCGAATAGACCGGTTTCTCGGTCCCCCAGATGCGCCTGCAACCATCGCCAACATTCATTCGGAAACCCTGGACGCCGCCCTGTTTGGCGAGGCAACGCTTCGTGTCTGGCGTAACTTCTCCATCAACGGGGGCGGAAGGTTGTCGCTATTTCGGCGAACCGATGCCTTCAATATCGAATCGAACCAGGCCGTGGTGGAACCGCCCAGTCCCGAGATGCGCTTTCTGCCGACCGCTGCCCTTTCCTGGAAGCCTTGGAAAGGGACGATTGGCTACATCCGCTATCAGGAAGGATTTAGATCCGGCGCCCAGCAACTGACAGGAAGCGGTGATCAGGCCGCAGTCACCCGCTTCCAGCCCGACGAGATCCGGACGTTCGAAATCGGTTCGCGCTTCGGGCAAAATGCCGGTTCGCAGCTGTCGGGCGGATTGTCTTATGCCTACTCAAGGTGGAACAGAGTCCAAGCCGATCTCGTGACGAGCACCGGTTTTCCCTATGTCGCCAATCTCGGCTCGGCGCATGTGCACTATATTTCGGCAGATCTCGTCTGGAAGCCCTCATCGGAACTTGGCCTGGAACTATCCGGCTTTCAAACGATCAGCGTTCTTGATCGCCCATCACCCAATTTCGAAGGCGAGGAAGAAGAAGCCCTGCCCAATGTCGCCGATGGCGGCTGGCGGCTCTCCGGTCGTTATGAGCCATGGATCGGGACTACCAAAATCACGCTGGATGGATCGGTCGGTTACGTCGGCACCTCGGTTCTGGGTGTCAGCGCTCCATTCGATATTCCGCAGGGAAATTATCTCGATACGGCCATCGGTGCAAAGGCTGACTTTGGACGCTGGGGCCTTTCACTGGATATTGAAAACCTGTTGGACAGCCGAGCCAATCGCTTCTCCTATGGCAATCCATTTTCCGTAGCGAACGGGGATCAGCGAACGCCTCTGAGGCCAAGGACAATCCGGCTCGGGATCGATGCCAGGTTCTGACGATCTCTTGCGTGGTGCGTCGATTCACTACGTCCGCCCAAGATTCGAACAGAAAATCGACCTGCTCGCCGGACCGCTCGCGGGGACAATTCAAAGTTCCCGCTTTGCCATGTTCGCCGCGCACAATCACTTGCAGCGCCACCCGACTCGATCGGATACCCATTCGTCCGCCGTCTTAAAGACCAGCCCGAAAGCGGGTCCTGGTCCGCGGCTATTGGCATAGGGACGCTGCAGCGCGAGGCGCTCGTATCTTTTCAGTGAAGTGGCGCGCCCGGAACG
>NZ_CCBH010000001.1:0-701 GCF_001368935.1 Novosphingobium sp. KN65.2 | reverse complement strand
GGGGGGGGCCCATTTGTTTGAAGCACGGCTCAAATTTTGAAGCGCAAAATCTAGTTGACGGTAAAGTCGAAGATACGTGCCGTCATGGCTCCCCCAGCCCCGCCACCTGAAAGCGAATAAATGAAGCCATACTCGCCAGGTTCAAGCGCCTTCGAGACCTCCATCACATAAACCCCGGGACGTACCATCTTATGGGTGAACTCGAGGCGGTCCTTGTCCATCACCCCGGTCTTGGCTCCACCAATATTCATACTACCTACTCGGGCTTCCCGGCGTCCCTTCTTCTTCATGAGTTGAACGAGCGTCAATTCTGCTGGCGAGTTTACGACCGTGTTTGCTCCGCTCGCCCATGCCGAACTGTCATTTCCATTCGACTCGGCGGAAAAAAAGTAGAACTTAGGGGTCTGGTTCACAGGAACTTTCGACGTTTCATTCTGGATCGCTGCTTTGACACTCATCGATGCCAAGCCGCCTGTTAGCGCATAACCGAAGATACCACCGGTTTTCGCTTGGTTGGTGACAGTCGGCTCCATCTTCTTCATGCGCGCATTTTCGCCGCCTTCGTAGAAGGCATACAACCCTGCAGGATGCGGCACCGTTGGGTCGGGCGAGACAAGCGACGGCGCTACCGTCTTGACGTAGCGATTGCCGATGATTGCAGCGATGATTTCCGAGGATACGCCGTAACGGCCCGATTGTTA